>NZ_SAVA01000020.1:0-38104 GCF_004022465.1 Paenirhodobacter huangdaonensis
GCCCTCGGCCACGGTAATGACCGGGATGCCGAGGAAGGTCATTTGCTTATGGAACGCCGCGATATGTTCCTGATCGCGCGAGATGCGATCGATGCTCTCGGCGACCACGACATCGATCCGGCCGCGCGGCGTTGTTGCGTAACTCACGCCTGAGACGTGATGCCCCCCTTTCCCCTCCGTCATCATTCCACGCGGACGATCTCGGCCGTTCCGAGGGCCGAGAAGCGGTTCATAAATGCAATGCGGATTTGGATTTCGGCGGTTAGGCGGTCTGGATCTCTTGCGGCGATGCGTTCGCCAAAGGCTTTCAGATCGAGCAGGTTCAGCGCCACAGGTTCGAGCGAACCTGCGAGGGCATCTTCGCCTCGATACGGCTTCGGACGTGGTATCCCGTCCAGCGCTTCCAGAATGCCCGGCCGTAATGTCGTGTTGCGCGGAGGGGCTCGTTTCTGGCAGTCGCTGCCGGGCAATCCTCTTTCCTGGGGCGGCCGTTCCTGCGGATGGGGATGATAGCTATGGCATGCCGGTCGATGATAGCGGTGTGGCAGCGGCGGGTGTCATAAGCGCCATCAGCGGTCACCGTGCCGATCTTTGCAGCCTTGGGAATCTGACCGAGCAGTTCCGGCAAGATCGGACTGTCGCCGTCGCTGCTGGGGGTAAGCTCCACTGCCCGGATGTCCGAAGTCGCCGTATCCATGGCCAGATGCACCTTGCGCCACTGGCGCCTGCCCTGAACACCATGCTTGCGGGCCTGCCATTCATTCGATGGGCTTACGCGGCCCCACTGGCGCCACGGTCCCATCTCATTCACCGAGGAACTTGATCCCGGTGCTATCCACCAGCAGGTTCAGGGGCCCGTCGGCGCGGCGATAGGGGATCTGCACCTGCAGGGTCTTCTGCCTCCGGCAGAGCGTCGCGTAATCCGGAACCGGCCAATCAAGCCCGGCCAGGCGCAGGAGGCTCGCGACCATTCCGGCGGTCTGCCTGAGTGGCAGCTTGAACAGCACCTTGATCGACAGGCAGAATTGGATTGCTGCATCCGCGAAAACCGGTGGGCGTCCTGGACGGCCCTCATGCGGTGCGTGCCACGCCATCTCCTTGTCCAGCCAGACCAGCAGAGACCCGCGTCTGCGGCGTGCAGCGTTCGCCATTGGGCTTGAACCAATGGCGCCTTCAATGGCTCACTAGGTGGACCAGTTCGTCGTGCGGTAGCGGGCGGGCTTGGGCTTGCTCATGCAGCCCGTCTAACCGCATGGGTTCGTGGCGTGAATCCTTCACAGCGAGAGCTCTGCAACAATGCCGACGCCGGCTACAAGCCCCGCTTGGGCGACATGCATCCCGTCAAAAACGTAAGTTTATATTACATTTAACATAAGAATTAGTCACTTTTTGTTAGCTATATCATCGACTAGCCTGGCCAGACGCAAACGTCCAAGACAGGTGAGCCGTGAGTAATTCAGAGAAGACCCTTCACGTATCGGTCTGGCGCGGAGAGGGGCCCCGGGGGAGGTTTCAAACCTTCGAGGTGCCGCGGCAGGACAACCAGACCGTGCTGGATGTCGTCAGCTGGATCCAGCAGAATTCCGACCCTTCGCTCAGCTATCGCTACGCCTGCCGGGTCGGTATGTGCGGCTCCTGCGCGATGATGGTGAATGGCCAGCCGCGCTGGACCTGTCGGACCCATGTCAGCCGCGTGGCCGACGGCGATCGGCTGCAGATCGGCCCGCTGCGCAACCTGCCCGTGATCAAGGATCTTGCGGTCGACATGGATCCATTCTTCGAGAAATGGATTAAGGCCGGCGGCGCCCACCGGCCCAGCCGGTCGCGCACCGAGCCGATCATGCCGGTATCGCCGCAGGAACCCGGTCGGGTCGAGGCGAACAAGGCGATCGAATGCATCAACTGCGCGGTCTGCTATGCCGCCTGCGACACGGTGGCGGGCAATCCCGATTACCTCGGGCCGGCCGCGCTGCAACGCGCCTGGACGCTCTACAATGATGTCAAGATCGACGACCGGCAGGCGGCGCTTGATCGCGCGACTGCGGCAGGCGGCTGCCAGAACTGTCATTCGCAGGGCAGCTGCACCCGGTTCTGTCCTAACGAGCTTGATCCGCTCTCGGCCATCGCCGGGCTCAAGCGCGCTGCCGCCGCATCCTATTTCAAACGGAGGTCCGAGTGATGCAGGGCATGGGGTTCTACATGGCGCAGCGGCTTAGCGCGATGGTAATGGCGCCGCTGGTTCTGGGCCATATCGCGGTGATGATCTACGCGATTCAGGGCGGGCTGAGCACGGCCGAGGTCCTTGAGCGCACCCGGGGCAGCCTCGCGTGGTTCGCCTTCTACGGCAGCTTCGTGATCGCAGTTTCGATCCACGCCGCGGTCGGGCTGCGGGTGATCGTCTCAGAAATGCTGAAGCTGCGCGGAGTGCTGCTCGATCTCTTCACCTGGGGCGTGATGATCGTCCTTCTGTTCATGGGGGCGCGCGCCGTTTCGGCCGTGACGATGCTATGATCCACCCGCACCGCAAACATCCGCTCTGGCTCGCCTATGCGGCGCATCGCGTTTCGGGGCTTGGCCTCGCGCTGTTCCTGCCCGCGCATTTCCATGTCCTGTCGCTTGCGATCACCCGCCCGAAAGATCTCGACACCTTCCTGAGTTTCGCCGAGGCGCCGCTGGTGAAGCTGGCGGAATTCGGGCTGGTATTCCTGCTGGCGATCCATTTCTTCGGCGGGCTGCGCCTGTTGGCCCTCGAATTTCTCCCGTGGTCGGGACGCCAGAAGAACCTGGCCGCGGCCACCGTTGCCGGCGCCTTTCTGGTGTCAGGCCTGTTTTTCCTGAGGGCGATCTGACCATGCCGTCGAAATTCGACATCGAAAGAGAAGACACAGACATCCTGATCCTGGGTTCGGGCGGCGCGGGGCTGTTCGCGGCGCTGCACGCCCAGCAAAGTGCCCCCGCGGGCACCCGGATCACCCTTGCGGTAAAGGGGCTGATCGGGAAATGCGGCTGCACGCGCATGGTGCAGGGCGGTTACAATGTCGCGCTTGGCGGCGGTGACAGCGTCGAGCGGCACTTCATGGACACGATCAAGGGCGGCAAATGGTTGCCCAATCAGGACATGGCCTGGCGGCTGTGCGAACAGGCGGTGGTGCGCATCCGCGAGCTGGAAAACGAGATCGGCTGCTTCTTCGACCGCAATCTCGACGGCAGCCTGCATCAGAAGGCCTTCGCAGGTCAGACCGCCGACCGGACCGTCCACAAGGGTGACCTGACCGGGATCGAGATCATCAGCCGCTTGATGGAGCAGGTGCTGAACCGCCCGATCCAGAAGCTGCAGGAACATCGCGCCATCGGCCTGATCCCGACGCCCGACGGCGCCGCGCTTTCGGGGGTGCTGTTCATCGATATGCGTACCGGGCGCTTCCGCTTCGTGCGGGCCAAATGCGTGATGATGGGCACCGGCGGTGGCCCGACCATGTACAAGTATCATACCCCCTCGGGAGACAAGACGATGGACGGGCTCGCGATGGCGCTCCGCCGCGGGCTCGTATTGCGCGATATGGAGATGGTGCAGTTCCATCCCACCGGCCTGCTGGCGGGCAACCACACGCGAATGACCGGCACGGTTCTCGAGGAAGGGCTGCGCGGTGCGGGCGGGCAGCTGCTCAATGCCCGCGGCGAGCGGTTCATGTTCGACTACGATACCCGCGGCGAACGGGCGACCCGCGACGTGGTCAGCCGCGGCATCTATGCCGAGATGCGCAAGAACAACGACCCGGAGCAGGTCGGGATGTTCATTTCGATGGGCCATCTCGGCTCCGACAATGTACGGGCCAAGTTCGCGGGCATGGTGAAACGCTGCGCCGATTCCGGTTTCGATCTCGCCGCGGGTAAGGTCGAGGTGGTGCCGACCGCGCATTATTTCATGGGCGGTGTCGTGGTCGATCCCGATACCCGCACCGCCCTGCCAGGCCTTTACGTCGCGGGCGAGGATGCCGGCGGTGCGCATGGATCGAACCGGCTCGGCGGCAATGGCGTTGCCAATTCGACCGTCTATGGCGGGGTTGCGGGCGATACGATGGGCATGGACATTCGCACGATGCGGAGCCTGCGCGACCCAGACGAAGAGATCCTTGCACAGGAGGTCGAGCGCGCGGTGCATCCGCTCTCGAAACGCCCGGGCAACATCCAGGCGCTGCGCGCCAAGTTGCAGGAAATCATGTGGGAAGACGTCGGCGTCATGCGCACGGGCGCCGGGATGGAACGCGGATTGCGGCGCATTGCCGAGATCCGCGCCGAGTTGTGGGAAACCGGGGTCGATCCCGCGAACCTCGCCTTCAACCTGACCTGGCATGACTGGCTCAACATGGCCTCGCTGGTCGAGATCTCCGAGGTGATCGCACGCGCGGGACTTCTGCGCGAGAACTCGCGCGGAGCGCATTACCGCGAGGATTTCCCCGAGGAGGGCGATCTCGACACCTCCTATTTCACCGTCGCGCGCGCGGATACGGACGCGGCGCTCGGTCTGCATCGCGAGCGGGTGAGCTTCACCATCGTGCGCCCGGGCGAAACCATCCTGCCCGAAGGCGAACCCGAAACACTGGTCGCATCCGAGTGACGCACAGAACCGAAGGACGACACCGATGATCCCCGTATCGCTGATCGAAAACACCGCCGATGCCCTGATGGCCAAGGCCGCAATCGAGATCCCCGACGACTATCTGATCGGGCTGAAGCAGGCGGCCAGCACCGAGGACGGCGACCTGTCGAGCTTCGTGCTGCAGGCGATGCTCGAGAATTACGAAGCCGCCAAACAGGACCGCCGCGCGATGTGCGGCGATACCGGTGTGCCGCGCTGGTTCGTCAAGATCGGCAACGAGGCCCGGATCGAGGGGGGGCCTGTCGCGCTTGAGGCCGCGCTGCGACGCGCGACGGCCTCGGCCACATCGGCGGTGCCCTTGCGCCCGAACCGGGTGCATCCGCTCTGGCGCACCGATCACAACAACAATGTCGGCATCGGCGCCCCGGAGATCGAATACGGCTTCGAGCCCGAGGGCGACTGGATCGACCTGATCACCGTCCACAAGGGCGGCCTCTTCGGAACCGATTACCGGATGCTGTTCCCCTCGGACGGGATTCAGGGGATCAAGCGGTTCTATCTCGACAGCCTGATGGCCTTCGGCAAGCGCGGGCTCGCCTGTCAGCCTGCAATCATCGGCATTGGCCTCGGCGGCAGCAAGGATACCTGCATGGTGCTGGGCAAGCGCGCCGCCTGTCTGCGCACCGTCGGCAGCCGCAACCCCGATCCGAAGATCGCCGCGCTCGAGGAGGAATTCAAGGAACTGGGCAATTCGATCGGCATGGGCGCAATGGGCTTCGTCGGCAAGAACATGGTGATCGATACCCATATCGAGGTCGGCTATTGCCACACCGGCGGCATGCAGATGTCGGTCCATGCCTTCTGTCTGTCCTCGCGCCGCGCTGTGGCTCGCATCCATTCCGACGGCCGTGTCGACCATCGCACCGATCCAGACTGGTTCACCCCCTATCAGCGCCGCGAGACGGTCGAATGGGAACCCCCGCGGGAGGCTACGGAATGAAACTGCGTGAAGTGATGCTGAGCACCACCCCCAGCCCCGAGGAGATCGCCGATCTGCAACTGGGCGATGTCGTCTACCTCAACGGGCTGATGTACACCGCGCGCGAGGGCGTCTACATGCGCGCGCTCGAGGAAAAGGCGAATATCCCGATGGAGCTGCCCCGCGACAGCGCGGCGAATTTCCATTGCTCGCCCGCCGCGACGATCCGCTCGGACGGGAGCTTCGACATGGGCGCTGTGACCGCCACCGCAAGCTTCCGCTTCGCCAAATGGCTGCCCGAATGGATGGCCAAGACCGGCGCCAAGCTGATCATCGGCAAGGGCGGCATGACCTCGAAGGACTACAAGAGCTATTTCGTCCCCAATGGCGCGATCTACCTGTCGACCGTGGGCTATGGCACGGGCGCATTGCTGGGCCGCGGCGTCGAGAACGTCGAAGCGGTGCACTGGAGCGACGAGCTGGGCCTGGCCCAGGCAATGTGGGTGATCCGCTGCAACCGCATGGGGCCCTTCCTCGTCGCCTCGGACCTCGATGGGAACTGCCTCTTCGAGCGCGAGAACGCCAAGATCGTCCAGAACCTCGACCATATCTACGAAGGCACGAAGCCCGCCGTCCTGAAGCGTTTCGGCGAAACCGACGACCGCAGCGAAGAGTTAATCGGATGAGCGCCGGTAAAGGAATGACGCAGAAGCGCGGCGCATCGGTCGGGCTCGATCGCGTTCGACCGCTGATGCCGGGGCTGATCGCCGCCATGACGGTCGGGCTGGCGGCGCGCTTCCTGTCTGAGCATTACGGCGCACCGGTCATGCTGATGGCGCTCCTGCTGGGGATGGCATTGGCGTTCCTGTCCGACGCAGGCAGCCGGACCGCGCCCGGGATCGAGTTCACGGCCAAGACCGTGCTGCGCTTCGGGGTCGGGCTTCTGGGGCTCGGGATCACCGCACAGCAAATCGCGGGCGCAGGCCTCGGGGTTCTGGCGCTGACCTTTTCCGGGGTCGCGCTCACGCTGGCGCTCGGCATTCTGGGGGCACGCCTGCTCGGAAAGTCGGTGCCCTTCGGGATCCTGACCGGCGGCGCCGTGGCGATCTGCGGGGCGTCCGCGGCGCTGGCGATCGCCTCCGTCCTGCCCAAGGACAACAAGGATCTGGAGCGCGACACCGTCTTCACCGTGATCGCGGTGACGGCCCTCTCGACGCTCGCGATGATCCTTTATCCGATCGTCGGCTCGACGCTTGGCCTGTCGGACTACAAGATGGGGGTGTTCTTCGGCGCCACGATCCATGACGTCGCACAGGTCGTCGGGGCGGGCTATTCCGTCTCGGACCTCGCGGGCTCCACCGCGACCTTCGTCAAGCTGCTGCGGGTGGCGCTGCTTGTGCCGCTGGTGGTCGTGCTCTCAGTCGTCTTCGCCCGATCGGGCCACGCCGATGGCGTGCCCGCCCCGCGCCTGCCGATCCCGTTCTTCGTGCTGGGCTTTGCCGCGCTCGTGCTGATCGGCAGCACGGACGTCCTGCCCCCCGAACTGGTCGCCGCGCTGCTCGATCTGTCGCGTTGGTGTCTCGTCACCGCCATCGCCGCTCTGGGGATGAAGACCTCGTTGCGCAAGCTCGGCGACGTTGGTCCGCGCTCGATCATCCTTGTCTGCGCGCTGACCCTGACGCTGGCGGCCTTTGCGCTCGCCGGCATCCAGCTGCTCCTGCCCTGAACCGACCCAATTCACACCCGAGCCGAGGAGGGCTCCGATGTTTGTCGACATGAGAACCTACACGCTGAAGAACGGGAACGTCTCCAAGTTCCTTGCCCTCTACGAAGCCGAAGGGCTTGCGGTGCAGACCCGCATCCTCGGGCGCATGGTCGGCTATTACTTCACCGACATCGGACCGCTGAACCAGATCGTGCACATGTGGGGCTATGACAGCATGGATGACCGATGGGAGCGTCGCAAGGCCTTGCAGGCCTCCCCCGAATGGCAGGCCTATGCCGTGCAGATGCGACCGCTCGTCGATCACATCGAAAACAAGATCCTGATCCCCGCCCCGTTCTTTTCGCCCCGCTAGGGCGGTGCCGTACCATGGCTTTCAACGCCCCCGGCCGCGGTGACGGGTCCGCCCCCGGCGTGCTACCCGGTGTCGCGCCCCGTCCCGCGCCGTGCGCGCAAGGGCGCGTCCACCCGCGCCGCCGCTCCGGGGGAGCCAATCCCGCAGCGCGTCCCGAACCGAAAGCATTGATTTACATATCTGTGAATGAAATACTTCATCTGAAATATTTTATTTCGGAAGAGATGCAAATGTCTATCAGAATGCTTCGAACCCTAATCGCGGTTGCGGACCACGGTACATTCAGCGCGGCGGCAGAGGCCGTTTTTGTCACCCATGCCGCCGTAAGCCAGCAGATGAAGACGCTGGAAGAAACCTGGCAGATCCAGTTGTTCGACCGCTCGCCCCGAACCCCCGAGCTGACGCCGATCGGGCGGGCCGTCCTTGCCAAAGCGCGCGAGGTGGTACGCGCCTATGATGATATCGTGCCCTCGGTTCTCGGCGATGACGGGTTGCGCGGCGAATTCATTCTGGGCGCCGTGCCGACCACATTGACCGGACTTGTCCCGCTGAGCATGGCGCTGCTGAAGGCGCGCTATGCCGATCTGCATGTCGGCCTGTCGCCGGCGCTGTCGGCCTCGCTGGTGTTGCAGGTCGAGCGCGGCACGCAGGATGCCGCGATCATTTCCAAGCCCGATGTGCTGGCCAGCGGCCTTGAATGGCATACCGTTGTCGAGGAGCCCCTCGTCCTGATCACCTCGCCCCAGGTGACCGGCGAAGACCCGATCACGATCCTGCGCGCCAATCCGTTCATCCGCTTTTCCCGTGACGCCGTAGTCGGGCGTATCGTGGAAAGCTGGCTTCAGGCCAACCGGATCACCGTCAACGACTCGATGGAGCTTCTGGGCCTGGACGCCATTTCAAGCATGGTGATGGCGAACCTTGGCGTCTCGATTGTCCCGGCCGCCAGCGTCCAATCGGCCAGCGCGCTGCCGTTACGGCAGGTGGCCCTGGCCGACGCGCCGCCAACCCGCACACTGGGCCTGGTCTATCGCCGCAATACCGCCAAGATCCGCGTCATTCAGGAGATCGTCCGCGCCCTGCTCAATGCCGTCGAGATCGGCGAGTTTTCTCCCGACGCGATCCGCGAGGCGATCTGATGCTGGGCTGGCTGCCGGATCCGGGCGCGGGGCCCTTTCTGGCGTTGCTGGCGAGCGGGGCCCTTGTGGGGGGCTTTGTCAACGGGCTGGCGGGCTTCGGGACGGCGCTGTTTGCCTTGGGCTTCTGGCTGGAGATCATGCCGGCGCAACAGGCGGTGGCGATCGCGATCGTCATGTCGGTGTCCAGCGGGTCGCAGGCCGCCTGGGTGATCCGCCGGTCCATTCGCGCGCAGACCCGGCGGTTGATGGTCTTTCTGCTGCCCGCGCTGATCGGGGTGCCGATCGGGGTGCGGCTGCTGTCATTTGTCTCGGCGGATCAGCTGAAGTTCGGGATCGCCAGCTTCATGCTCCTGTTCGGGGGGTTCTTCCTGCTGCGGCGTTCGCTGCCCAGGATCACGCGCCCGCTGCCCCTGGTCGATGCCCTTGTGGGGTTCCTCGGCGGGGTTCTCGGGGGGGCGGCCTCGCTGTCGGGGGCCCTGCCGACCATGTGGTGCGCGATGCGCCCCTGGACCAAGCAAGAGACCCGGGCGGTGCTGCAACCGTTCAACCTGATCATCCTTGGCCTGACGCTGGTGGTGCTGGCACTGCGCGGCGTTCTGGATCGCGAGACCCTGATCCTCATCGTGCTCTGTCTGCCGATGACCTTCGTGGCGACGCGGGTCGGGCTTGCGGTCTTTCACCGGTTGAACGACGACATCTTCCGGCGGTTGCTGATCGGGCTGATGTTCCTGTCGGGCGCCCTCATGCTGTTGCGCGAATTGCTGTGACAGAACCGGGCGCGCCGCCCCGCGGGGCGGCGCGCGTCCCTGCGTTGACGCCCGCAACGTTTCCCCCGAAATCCCCATCCGGACGCCTCCCTGGCGGGGCGCATCCGGATGGGGATTTCGGAGGCCTGCCCAAACCCGTTATCGTAACTTTATCTAACAGATTTATTCATAATTATCATATTGGCGTTTGACCAAGTTAACGATAGCCTGCTCAAGGAGGTCATTCACACGCGAAAGGGGCGATAAATACCAAACGGATTTATCCGCGGAATGACCCTGTTCGATCAAAACCTGGGAGGAGGTTTGTGGTGCAAAAACAAGTGAACTCAGGGCCTAAACTGAGCCGAAGAGAAATTCTTCGCGCCGGTCTGGGCGGCTGCACGGTGGCAAGCATCGGCTTCAGCTTCACGCTGGCCGGTGGCCAGAAGGCCCTGGCCGAAGTCCTCGCTGACGAGGCCGCCAAGAAAGCCGCGGCGAAACATATCCTGACGATGGGGCTTGATGCCACCCTCAACCAGTTTCCCGGCCGCGTTGGCACGCCGCATGTCGTCTGGGTTCATGGCGCGCCCGAGTTCAAGGCCGCGGTCGAGCGCCAGAGCCAGGGACAGATCTATGTCGAGGTTCATGACGGCGGCGCCCTGGGCGGGCAGGCCGAGCTGCTGAAAAAGGTTCAGCAGGGCGCGGTGCAGGCGGGCAGCTGCAGCATGCAGAACGCCGCGCAGCTGGTCCCGGTGCTCAATGTGCTGGATGTCCCCTATGCGATCGGTCGCGACGACAATTTCTGGCGCCTGCTGTTCAGCAAGGAATTCAATGACATCTTCCGCAAGGGCACCGAGGATCGCCGGCTGGTGGTCGCCTTTGCACATCCCTGGTCGCGCAAGGTCATGCTGTCGCACAACGTGACCACCAAGGTCCGCCTGCCCAACGATCTGGCCGGCATGAAGATCCGGGTGACCGCTTCAAAACTGGAACAGATGGCGTTCCATATTCTGCCGGCCAGCGCCACGCCCATCGCCTGGGCCGAGACCTTCTCGGCGCTGAAGGATGGCGTGATGGAGGGCCTGCATCTGGCGCCGGGCTCGGGCTATGATGTCGGCATGGCGCCGGTGATCGGGCAGATCATCGACACCGACTGGATGTATAACACCGACTCGATCTGGCTGAACAAGACCTGGCTCGACGCGCTCGACCCCGATCTGAAAGAGGCCGTGATGGAAGGCGCCTTCGAGGCCCAGACCCATGTCTTCGACACCTACAAGGAGATCCTGCGCGACACGTTCGGCATCATGCCAGATTCCCCTGCGGATGCAGGCTTCCGCGCGGCGGGCACCGAGATGACGTTCCTGACCGAGGACGAGCGCGCGATCTGGGAAAAGACGTTGTCGGTGGCGGACAACCCGTCGCTCCAAGAGGCGATCGATACCTATGGACGCGAGGCCTACGACACCGCCGTCAAGGTCGCCCGGTCCGATGCTGATACCGCGCCCGTGCGCTGGTGGAAGCTGTAACAACCGCAGCATGTGAAGCAAACACTGACGGCCTGCCACGGCGTGGCAGGCCTTTACGGGAGGAACAAGATTTGCGGCACTATCTCAGGCTGTTGGACCAGTATCTCGAAGACGCTTTCAGCGCGATCCTCTACATCTACATCATTGCGATCATCTTCGCGGAGGTCGTCGGGCGGTATGTGTTCAAGTCATCGATGCTGTTCGCCTATGAAACCGCGATCTACGCCTTCATCTGGCTGAGCTATCTGTCGATGGCCGCCATGGCGCGAAATCGCGCGCATCTTGCGGTGACATTCCTGCGGGACATGATGCCGCGCAGTATCCAGCTGGTCCTGTTGCTGCTGTCGGATGTCCTGCTGATCGTGCTGGCCAGCGTGGTGGTGGTGTTCATCCGCCAGCCCTTAGCCGATGCGATCGACTTCGAACAGATGATGGTGGGGATCGACCTGCCGTTCTGGATTGCGCTGCTGTCCGTCCCGGTGGGCTGGAGCCTTGTGGTCCTGCGCACGATCCAGCGGTCCATCGCGACGATCTCTGACTATCGAAACGGGCGGGCTCTGGCGCTTACGACCGCCGCAGCGGCTGCAAACTGAGCCTTCGGGAGGGGAGGAACTCAAGATGGAATCCACTACACTGGTATTCGGCGCGCTCGTGGTGCTGCTGCTGCTCGGGGTCGAGATCCTGACCGTCATCGGGCTGGGCGCCGTTCTTCTGACGCTGATCACGGACCAGTTCCCGCTGCTCAACGTCAGCCTGACGATGTTCGATTCACTCAACCTGTTCCCGCTGCTCGCGCTGCCGCTGTTCGTGGTGACCGGCGATCTGATCGCCGCCGGCGGGATCGCGGCCCAGATCATGCGGTTTTCGCAAAGCCTGGTGGGATGGGTGCGTGGCGGGCTGGCGCTGACGACCATCGTCGCCTCGGGCATCTTTGCGGCGATCAGCGGCTCGAACGCCGCGACGGTGGCGACCGTGGGCAAGGTCGTACTGCCCGAGATGTCCAAACAAGCCTATGACCGCAATTTCGCCGCCGCGACTGTGGCCGCAGGGGGCGTGGTCGGGATCATCATTCCGCCCAGCGTGGCCTTCGTCCTCTATGGTGTTGCGACCGGGCTGAGCGTCACCGACCTGTTCATCGCGGGCATCATCCCGGGGCTGCTGATGGTGGGCGTCATGTGTGTGGTGGCCTATGTCATCTCGCGCAAGCGCAAGTTCGGGGACCGGACCCAGTTCAGCGTGAAGGGGGTGCTCTCTTCGGCCATCGAGACGCGCTATGCGCTGGGGGCCATCGCGATCATTCTGGTCGGCATCTATTCGGGCATGTTCACCCCGACCGAGGCCGGGGCGGTCGCGGCGGTCTATTGCCTATTCGTCGCGGTGGCCGTCACCCGCAAGCTGAAGCTGCGCGACGTGCCCGGCGTGCTGGTCAGCAGTTCGCGGATCTGCGGGCTGGTGGTTCCGATCATCGCCGTCGCGATGGTGCTGTCGCAGAACCTGACCATGCTGCGGATCCCCGATGCGGTGGTTTCCGGGATGCTCGGGTGGTCGGACGACCCGACTGTCGTGCTGATCATGATCGTGGCCCTGCTGCTTGTTGCGGGCAGCGTGATGGAGGCCGCGCCCAACATCCTGATCTTCGCGCCGATGCTGGCCCCGATCGCGCGGCAGCTGGGGATTGATCCGGTGCATTTCGGCGTGATCGTGGTCTCGACGCTTGCGGTGGGCTTCATCACGCCGCCGGTCGGGCTCAACCTGTTCGTCGCCAGTGCGACCTCGGGCGCCGGATTTGCCAGCGTGACACGCGCCGCCATCCCCTATGTCGTGGCGCTTCTGCTGTGCTGCCTCGTCATCGCCTTCATCCCCTGGCTGTCGCTGGCCTTCGTCTAGGCCTGCACGCCCCCTCAGCATCATACCTATCCAAGAACGGAGTAAGAAAATGGCTCAAATCGGCTTCATTGGCCTTGGGCGCATGGGCTTCGCCATGTCGCGAAACCTGATCGACGCATCGCATTCGGTTTGGGTCTATGACATCAACCCTAGCGCGGTGGAGCGCATCGTAGCTCTGGGCGGACATGCCGCCGCAAGCGCCGCAGAGGCGGCCGCCAACCGCGACTTCGTCGTGACGATGCTGCCCAACGGCCCCGACGTGGAAGAGACCCTCTTCGGTGCGGGCGGTGTCGCCACGGCCCTGACGAAAGACACGCTGTTCATCGACATGAGCACGATCGCCCCCGACATGACCGACAAGATCGCGCGGGGCCTGTCGGCGATGAACATCCGCATGGTCGACGCGCCGGTCGGTGGCACCTCCGAGGTGGCCGAACGTGGGGATCTGCTGATCCTCGCCGGTGGCGATGCCAGCGACGTGGCGCGCGCGCAGGCGGTCTTCGACGCGGTCGGGCGCCAGACAATCCATTGCGGCGAGAACGGCACCGGCACGCGCACCAAGATCGTCAACAACTTCATGTCCACGGCGCTCAACATCCTGACCGCCGAAACTCTGGCCTTTGCCGAAGGGGCCGGGCTAGATGTGGCACGCACGGTCGATGTGCTGGCCGGGACGACGGCGGGGCGGGGCTTCGTGTCGGGGGCCTATCAGCGCAAGGTGCTGAACCACGACATCTCGCCCGAATTCGGCCTGGCGCTGGCCGCCAAGGATCTGAATCTGGCCCTGAACTATGCGGCGGGGCTGAATATCCCGCTGCCGGTCGGGGCCGCGGCCTCTCAGATCTATGCCATGGCGAAGGCCGAGGGTTTCGGCGTCAACGACTGGTCGGCCGCGTTGGAAACCATGCGCCGGACCGCGGCGCTGCCGCGCATGTCCTTTGATGGCCAATAAGCACCGCTGACCGGCGCCGCCACGGCCGCGGCGCCGGCACCAGCCCCCGGCGCTCCTTGCCCGCCGGTGTCCTCCCGATCAACCGCATCCCGCTGTCGCCGATGGCACCCCCGTCCCGCCGGACGGGAGGACCCGGCGCACGCCCTACACGAAAAGAGAACGACCATGCTGTCACTGCGAGACAAGAGCCTACTCACCGCCAATGCCTATGTCGATGGGACCTGGATTTGCGCGGACGATCAGGGGATCGACGTCACCAATCCGGCCGATGGCTCGCTTGTCGGGCGGGTTCCGTCGCTGTCCCGCGAGATGGTCCAGCGCGCGATTGATGCGGCCGAGGCCGCACGCGAGGACTGGGCCGCGCGTCCTGCCCGGCAACGCGCTGTGTTGCTGCGCCGATGGTATGATCTGATCATCGAGAACGCCGATGATCTGGCGCAGATCCTGACCGCCGAACAGGGCAAGCCGCTGAGCGAGGCCAAGGCGGAAATCGTGTCCAATGCCGCCTATCTGGAATGGTTCGGCGAAGAGGCCAAGCGCGTTTATGGCGAGGTCATTCCCGCCCCCGCCGCCGACCGCCGCTTCATCGTGCTGAAACAACCGATCGGGGTCTGTGCGGCCATCACGCCCTGGAATTTCCCGAACGGGATGATCACCCGCAAGGCCGGCCCGGCGCTGGCCGCCGGGTGCCCGATCATCGTCAAGCCCGCCTCGCAGACGCCGCTGTCGGCGCTGGCGCTGGCGGTCCTGGCCGAACGCGCGGGCATTCCGAAGGGCGTCTTTCAGGTCGTCACCGGCAAGGCGCAGATGATCGGCACCCTCTTCTGCAAAAATCCGACGGTCGCCAAGATCAGCTTCACCGGCTCGACCGAGGTCGGCCGCTGGCTGATTACGGAAAGCGCGGATGGCATCAAGCGCCTGTCGTTGGAACTTGGCGGCAACGCGCCCTTCATCGTCTTCGAGGATGCCGATCTTGATGCCGCGGTGCAGGGCGCGATGATGGCCAAGTTCCGCAACTCGGGGCAGACCTGCGTCTGCGCCAACCGCATCTATGTGCATGAGAGCGTCGCCGACGAATTCGCCTACAGGCTGGCGCAGGCGGCCGAAAAGCTGGTCGTCGGTGTCGGCAGCGATCCGGCAACCGAACAGGGGCCACTCATCGACCGGGCCGCGGTCGAGAAGGTCACACGGCATCTGCAAGACGCCCTTGATCGCGGCGCCAGAGTGCTCACCGGCGGGGGCCCCCATGCGCTTGGCGGAACCTGGTTCCAACCGACCGTCATCACCGGCGTCAGCCCGGATGCGCTCGTTGCCCGCGAAGAGACCTTTGCGCCACTGGCCGCGATCATCTCCTTCTCAAGCGATGACGAGGCCATCGCGCTGGCGAATGCAACTGAGTTTGGCTTGGCTGCCTATTTCTACAGCCGCGATCTGGCGCGCGTCTTCCGTGTCGCCGAAAAGCTCGAGGCCGGGATGGTCGGCGTCAACACCGGCGCGCTGGCCAGCGAGGCGGCGCCGTTCGGGGGCGTCAAGCAATCCGGCATCGGCCGCGAAGGATCGCGCCACGGGATCGATGAATATCTCGAGATGAAATATCTCTGTCTGGCGGGGCTTTGATCGCGATCCGGTCCTGACACCGGTCCTGGCGTTCGCGGCGGCCCCGATCGCCGCAAGCGCCCAGATCGTCGCAAAGGCCGATACCCTGTCAACGGCGGCGCAAAAGTCGGCCATGGCGGCGGAGCAAAACCAGGCCAGTTGGTGAGGGTGTGCGCCATGGCGCGCGCGCTTCCCACGTAGCTGGCGCGTGTCATGGCGCACTGGCGCTTCAGCGCCAGTCGTCTTCAGATATCTGGATGGCGTTGTTGCAGAAAAGCGACCTGAGGCGTGAGTGCCCCTTTCCCGTTCGGGTTCAGACCACGCGGACGACCTCGGCAGTGCCGAGCGCGTTGAAGCGATTGATGAATGAGCGGCAAGCGCCATCGGTCCGAACGCAGCCGCGAATGACCCGGATGTGGATTTCGGCGGTTTGACGATCGGGATCCCGCGCGGCGATGCGCTCACCGAAGGCCTTCAGGCATTTCATCCTGGCCTCCACGCGGCTGCGGGCGTGGTATCCGGTCCACCGCTTCCAGAATGCCCGACCGTAGTGACGCGTGGCGCGCAGGGTTTCGTTGCGCGCCTTGGCAGGCGGGCAGTCCTCTTTCCAAGCCCGACCGTTCCTTCGGATCGGTATGATTGCCGTGCAGCCGCGTGCGATGACGGCACCGTGGCAGCGGCGGGTATCGTCGGCACCATCCGCGGTCACGGTGCCGATGTCCTCGTCCTCAGGGGTCTGGCCCAACAGGTCCGGCAGGACGGGGCTGTCGCCTTCCCGACTTGGGGTGAACTCGACGGCGCGGATATCCGAGGTGGCAGTGTCCATCGCCAGATGCACCTTGCGCCATTGGCGACGTCCCTGAACGCCATGCTTGCGGGCCTGCCATTCATTCGATGGGCTTACGCGGCCCCACTGGGGCCACGGTCCCATCTCATTCGCCAAGAAACTTGATGCCTTTCGCCATGGGCCTCGGACCAGTGGCGGCGCCATGGCTCAGTGTCCACCAGCA
The DNA here is from genome assembly GCF_004022465.1 of Paenirhodobacter huangdaonensis. Taxonomy (NCBI): domain Bacteria; kingdom Pseudomonadati; phylum Pseudomonadota; class Alphaproteobacteria; order Rhodobacterales; genus Paenirhodobacter; species Paenirhodobacter huangdaonensis. The sequence goes on from NZ_SAVA01000020.1 coordinate 16,517, forward strand.
GCTTCAGCGGCCCGTCGGCACGGCGAAAGGGGATCTGCACCTTGAGGGTCGTCTGCCTGCGGCAGAGCGTCGAGTAGTCCGGAACAGGCCAGTCCAGCCCTGCCAGGCGCAGGAGGCTCGCGACCATCCCGTTCGCCAGTGGGCTCGGACCAATGGCGCCTGGCTCACTAGGTGGACCAGTTCGTCGTGCGGTAGCGGGCGGGCTTTGGCTTGCTCATGCAGCCCGTCTAACCGTATGGATTCCCGACGTGAATCCGTCACCGGCTGAGTTCTGCAACAACGCCTCGGCATCAGATGCGATCGTTCACCACCTGTGCGTGCGCACATGGTCTATGAAGGCGCGCAAGGGTGCGGGCACATGTTCGCGCCCGTGATAGTAAAGCAGTGGGCCGTCGAAGGTCGACCACCAGGGCTTCAGTACCGGCACCAAGGCACCGCTGTCGATCTGCGGCTGCAGCCATTCCTCGTACAGGTGAACAATGCCGCAGCCCTCGACCGCCATCGAGACAGCCAGATCGACTGCTGTGACATCAACTGTCGCAGGGCCTTGCGTCGACACACGGATGACGTCGTCCGCCTTTTCGAATTCCCAAGGTATCGGATGGCCGCCCCCAACCGAGGCAGGCAGACAGGCGTGCTGATCCAGATCATGCGGGTGAAGGGGGCATCCGTGCCGCGCCAGGTAGGCGGGCGAGGCAGCGGTGGCAAACCTTTGGCGCGAAGGGCCGATCGGCGTAAGCACCATGTTCTTGGTCACCCTGTCTCCATAGCGGATACCGGCATCGCATCCGGCGCCGAGGATGTCGACGACGTCATGCTCCGCGATGATTTCGACTCGGACATCCGGATAGGCCTTTAAAAACTCCGGCAGCAGGCGCGGCAGAACAAGTCGCGCAACGCCGAGCGGGACGTTCAGCCGGATCGTGCCGCTCGGCGTGCTTCGATAGTCATTGGCCGTTTCCAGTGCCGCCTCCATGTCCGACATGGCGGCCTGAAGGCGGTGGAGCAAATGCGTCCCGGCCTCTGTGGTCACAACGCTGCGGGTCGTGCGGTTCAGCAGCCGGACGCCCAACTGATCTTCCAGTCTTTTTACCGCCCCGCTCAGGCTTGACGCGCTTACGCCGGCCGTCTTGGCCGCTTCGCGGAAGCCGCCGGCCGTGGCGACCGCAACGAACGCCTGGGCTGCGGAGAAGTCATGTTTCATCGTTCAAAAATCCGAACAGAATGTAGTTTTATACTCATCTTATCCTGAACAGATGTCTTGTCTATGTTTTCCGCACAAGGAGAATTTTCATGGACAACACAGCATCTATCGCCATCATCACGGGCGCCAGCAGGGGCATGGGCCGCGATGCCGCCCTCCGGCTGGCGCAACGGGGCGTATCCTCAATCATCACCTATCACTCCAGAAAAGATGAGGCCGACAAGGTGGTTTCCGCCATTCAGGAGGCGGGTGCGCAAGCCGTTGCCTTGCAGCTTGACGTCAGCAAGGCTGCCAGCTTCGCGAACTTCGTCGACCGCGTTCGCACGGCCCTTGCACAGATGGGAGCAGAACGCTTTGACTACCTGGTGAACAACGCCGGTATTTCCTCAACTGCGTCCGTGGCAGACGGGACCGAAGCAGAATTGGACGCGCAGTTCGCGGTGCATTTCAAGGGACCGTTCCTGCTGACACAGATCCTGCTGCCGTTGATGAAGGACGGCGGGCGGATCGTGAACATCTCATCCGGGCTGACGCGCTTCACGTTCCCCGGCCGGGCGATCTACGGACCGATGAAGGCGGCGGTGGAAGCCCTGACACGCTACATGGCGCTGGAGCTTGGTCCACGTGGCATTGCCGTCAACGTGGTCGCGCCCGGAGCCATCGCGACCGACTTCAGCAACGGTGTCACCCGCGACAACCCCGAGGTCAACAAGGCGCTGGCCTCACGCACCGCACTGGGGCGCGTTGGCGGGCCGGAAGACGTCGGCCCGGTCATCGCAAGTCTGTTGTCGGATGATTTCGGTTGGGTCAACGGTCAGCGAATTGAGGTGACTGGCGGAATGAATGTCTGATGCCCAATACCAGTCCAAAAAATCGTTCTTGATGGCCCTTTTCGCGTCCTGACCATCGAAGAAGGATGGAACGCTCGGCGGCCCGGACGATTGGGGATTGCAAATTGATCCTCAATACGTCCGGTCCACCCGACGACCGGCAGCTTTGTCCCGCATCAGCGACATTCGGCCCGGATTTTGCTGCACAATGCCACGGCCGACCGCTTCGGGGAGCTGCGCCGCGGCATGAGCGCATGTTCGACCGGCGGCAAAGGGCCGAGGCTGTGTGAAAACTCAGATTTCCTGAAATCGCGAAGGACGATTTCCTTGTCAGGATGCCCGCGGTCGCCAACATCGGAACAAAACGTCTCAGGATCACCAGCGGGCGAACACTATTCCTGAGCCGGCCATGTCCGATCGAGTTTTCATACAGTCTCGGCCGGAAACGTCGGGAAGCCTAGGCATGGACTCGCCTGCCGCCATTTCCGCATCCTGTGCTCAGTGTCGTTTACGCGGGTGCCAAGCCGAGCTCCCGCGTGAACGCGTGTCGCACGGGGACGGGGGCCTTTCGCCCCGGTCATTGATCAGCACTTTCTTGTCGGCGGATGGGCTTGTTGCACATATCAGTGAGAGGGATTCACCTTGAGAATCCTGAGGGTTAGATCGTTGGCATGTCAAAGCCTGCCAACACCCGCTACCGCACGACGAATTGGTCCGACTATAACGCTTCGCTGAAGCGGCGAGGATCGTTGTCCGTCTGGTTCGATCCGGAAATGTCTTGGCAGGCCGAGCGAGCTGTCAAGCGCGGCCACCCCGAGACCTTCTCCGATAGCGCCATTCAAACCTGCCTGACGCTGAAAGTGCTGTTCGGCCTGCCGCTTCGTCAGAGTGAGCCAGTGAGGCGCCATTGGTCCGAGCCTACTGGCGAACGGTCTGGTGGCGAGCTTGATTGAGATGGCCGGGCTGGACTGGCCCGTGCCCGACTATTCGACGCTGTGCCGGCGTCAGGCTCGGATCGAGGTGCTGATCCCGTATCGGCACTCCGGTGCGCGGCTGAATCTGTTGATCGACAGCACAGGCATCCGTTTCCGCGGCGATGGTGAATGGCTGGCGCGCAAGCATGGCGCGACGCGCAGACGAGAGTGGCGGGGGGGTGCATCTGGCCATGGACACGGCCACAGGCGACATCCGAGCGGTCGAATTCACTTCAAGCCGACAGGGCGACAGCCCATTCGTCGGGGAAACGATCCCCCGGATCGTTTCCTGCCCCTCCTCATTGCCGGAGCTGCTGTCGCAGATCCCCGCCGACGAAGAGATCGAGACGGTCACTGCCGACGGCGCCTATGACACGCGCCGTTGCCATGCGGCGATCCTCGAACATGGCGCAGAACCGATCATCCCGATCCGCCGAAATGGTCGAGCGTGGAAGCCGGACTGCCCCCCGCCGCGACATCGCGCAATGAGACGCTGCGAGCGACGCGATTTCTGGGGCGATCGATCTGGAAGACATGGACCGACGACCACGCCCGAAGTCGCGTCGAGGCCCAGATGAACCGCCTCAAGCTTTTCGGCGAACGGATCATGTCACGAGACCCTGACCGGCAGACCGCCGAAATCCAGATCCGCATCCTTCGCAGGTTCATTCGAACCGGTGGCATTCACCTGCTCAGTCATGAACCGCTGCTCGGCCCTTGGACGGGCCGAGATCGACGCCGTGACATGAGACAGACGGGATAAGGGGCAGGTCGGCCTGTCGTCCGATTAGCGCAACAAGGTCGATGCAGGGGGGGCACGCGCCATTATTGCTGCGCAGGCGAAGGCTGGAACCGCAATCGCCGGATTGGGGTTTTCCTGCCATGTATCTCGCAAGTATATGATTCAGAATAATTTTATCTCGACCTCCGACTAAAGGAAAACCAAAGACGGTTTTCCTAACGTGATTCTCGGAAATAGCAAAAAGAACGGGAAATCCCGGCCGGTGTCCAAGGGGAGGACGGGCGCCATGTCGGGGTTCCACCGGCCGCACTCTGTCCGGGCGGGCCTTGGCGTTCCACCGAAACATGTGCCTCCCGCAGATTTTCTTCCTGACTGTCGGCCGCAGGCCGCAGTCGGGGCAGGGCTCGAACTGGGAGGTTACTCGATGCCTAAGCTTCAGCGCCACGATTACTACGATACTGCGCGCGATATGAACTGGCCCTTCACCTATGTCTCCGAGGAGGAGGCCTTTCCCGAGGCGCTCTCGAAGAGCTTCGGGATCGAGAGCGAGAAATGGTGGGGCTGGGATGAGCCCTACAAGCTGACCTATCGCGAATATGTCCACAACCAGGCCGGCAAGGACGCGGGGATCTATTCGATCCGTTCGACGATCGCGCGCTCGAACATGTATGACAAGCTCGACGAGGGCTGGAAATCGGCGGTGAAGGCGCATTACGGCGCGATCCCGGTGCCGGAATACCTCGCCTCGATCGGTGAGGCGCGGATGGCGCGCTTCGGCCGGGCGGCGGCCTGGCGCAACATGGCCTCCTTCGGCACGCTCGACGAATGCCGCCATGGCCAGGCGCAGATCTATTTCCCCTATTGCCTGACCGACAAGGACCCCCAGATGGACTGGGCGCACAAGGCGGTCCATACCAACGAATGGGCGGCGATCGCGGCGCGCAGCCTGTTCGACGACATGTTCACCGCCAATGACGCGGTGTCGACCGCGATCCAGCTCACCTTCACCTTCGAGACCGGCTTCACCAATCTGCAGTTCCTCGGCATGTCGGCCGATGCGCTGCATGTGGGCGACATCGAGTTCGGCGCGCTGATCTCCTCGATCCAGACCGACGAGGCGCGCCATTCGCAGCAGGGCGAACCGACGCTGAAGATCCTGGTCGAGAACGGCCGCGCGAAGGAGGCGCAGAAGCTCGTCGATCAGATGTTCTGGCGCTCCTGGCGGATCTTCGGGCTGCTCACCGGCTTCTCGATGGACTACTACACGCCGCTTGAGCACCGCACGATGAGCTTCAAGGAGTTCATGACCGAATGGATCGTGCGCCAGTTCGTCGACCAGTTCAAGGATCTGGGCATGGAGCTGCCCTGGTATTGGGAGGAGTATTTCCTGCCCGAGCTCGACTGGTATCACCACGCCCAGCATCTCGGCGTCTGGTTCTGGCGCCCGACCGTGTGGTGGAACCCCGATGCCGGCGTCTCGCCCGACGAGCGCGACTGGCTCGAGGAGAAATACCCGGGCTGGAACGACAGGTTCGGCAAGTACTGGGATGTCATCACCGAGAACGTCCGCGCCGGCCGGATCGACAAGACCTATCCCGAGACGCTGCCGATGGTGTGCAACTGCTGCCAGCTGCCGGTCACCGGCACCCATGCCGGCAAGAAGCCCTTCACCACCGTGCACAACGGCCGCAAGGTGACCTTCTGTTCGGAGATCTGCCAGTGGGTCTGGGAAAGCCAGCCCGAGCGCTACGACACCCATCTCTCGATCATCGACCGCTTCCTTGCCGGCCAGATCCAGCCGCCGAACCTCGAAGGCGCGCTGAAATACATGGGCATCACGCCCGAGGTCGCGGGCCAGGACGCCGACAACTACGCCTGGGCGTTCAAGCAGCGCCTCGCGGCGGCGGAATAAGCCGACAGGCACGAAATCTTTGCGGACGGGCGGCGCGCCCGATCGGAGACGCGCGCCTGTCCGCCACGGAACACATGGGAGGAAGACATGGCAATGATCCCTTTGATGGCCTCGTTTCGGGGTGATTTCCTGATGCAGCTCGTGCCGGTCGATGACGGCGACGACATGGCGGCGGTGGCGGCCAAGGTCGCGCATCACGCGGTCGGGCTGCGGGTGGCCGAACGGGCGAAGCCGATGGCGGTCTGGTTCAACGACAAGCAGTTGCCGGCGCGCATGACATTCGCCGAAAGCGGCATCGGCGTGATGGATTACATCGAGGCCGGCTATGTCGACTGAGGCGCTCGACTGGGTCAAGGCCTGCACGCTCGACGATCTCTGGGAGGGGGATTTCGTCGATGCCGAGATCGCGGGCGAGGTGGTGGTGATCTTTCATCGCCCCGGCGGCGATTTCCGCGCCTATCAGGGCATGTGCCCGCATCAGGAGATCCTGCTGGCCGATGGCAAGATCGACTTCGAGGCCGGCACCATCACCTGCCCGGCGCATGAATGGGAATTCAGCATGGAAGACGGCAAGGGGATCAATCCCGCCGGCTGCCGGCTGTTTCAATACGCGGTCCGGCTTGCGGGCGATGACGTGCTGATCGGCGTTCCGACCGATGGCCGTCTGCGCCGGTTGCGCCACGAGGCCGAGGAGGCATGAGGAAGAGATGACCGAAGCACAGGACACCAGAAAGCTCGTCGGCCCGATCATCCGCGGCATGGACGAGGACATCATCAACGCGGTGATCGGCGCGGCCGAGCAGGACAACCCCGGCCGCGAGATCCTGATCGAGGATCGCTCGGGCTATGTCCGGGTGCAGGCCGAACATTCGATGGTGCTGACCGAGGGCAGCATGGCCGAGATGCTCGGCCGGCCGTTCCGCCTGTCCGAGCTCGAACCCAGCCTCGTGTCCTTCTCGGGCCGGCTGCAGACGATGGACGACCGTTGGGAATGGGCGCTGCAGGGCTGAGCCCGCACGCGAGGGAGGAGAGAAAAGATGATCGTCAGTTCGCAGTCGCGCAAGCGCAAACAACCCTGGAGCCTCTGGACCGAGCGGCGCGTGCCCTCGGAATACGAGGCCGTGACCTTCAAGTTCCACAACCATTTCCGCAACGAGCCCGCACCGTTCGAGCTTTCGGCGGAATGGGGCGTGAACGTCTTTTACCGGACCAATCGCGAGAACTCGCCGCTCGTCGCCTCGGTCGACGACTGGGAGGGCTACCGCGATCTGCGCGCCTATACCTATCGGCGCTACGTCGAGGACCAGAAGGACCGCGAGGTCTATTGCGACAACCTGATCGACGAATTCGAGGGGCGTAACCATTACGCCGGGCTTTCGCCCGACTGGCTCGATTTCCTCGGCGACTACTACCTGCCGGTGCGGTTCCCGGGCCATGCCGCGCAGATGAGCGCGGTCTATCTCGGGCAGATGGCGCCCTCGGCCTTCGTCACCAATACCTTCTATTTCCAGATGGCGAACGAGATGCGCCGCGTGCAGCGTCAGGCCTATCTGGCGCAGGTGATCGCGATGGATACCGAACGCCCGGATCTCGCCGACAGCGACCGCACCCGCGCCGCCTGGACCGGGGGGGAGACCTGGCAGGGGCTGCGGGAACTGATGGAAAAGCAGCTCTGCGCCTATGATTTCGGCGAGGCCTTCGCCTCGCGCCAGCTGGTGCTGCGCCCGCTTTTCGATCACCTCTTCAACACCGAATTCGCCCGCATCGCCGAGGCGAACGGGGATCGTCTGCTTGCGATGCTGCACGACGATTTCCGCGTCTATGACGAGGCCTATGCGGTCGAGAACACCCGCGGCTTCGTGCGCTACGCGGTGGGCAAGGCGGCATCGAACGCGGGGCTGCTGCGCGATCTCGCGTCGCGCTGGCAGCCCTTGGGCGAAAAGGCCGTGCGCGGCATCGCCGAGGGGCTGGCGCGCGCGCCGGGGGCCGACAGTGCCACGGCGATCGCGGCGCGCGCCCTCGCCGCGCAGGCCGGTTTCATCGCCTCCTGCGATCTCTGAGCGACCAGCCGGCGGCCCCGGCCGCCGGTCCCATCCCGAGGACTGGCCATGAGCTTCACCGTCACGATCGAGGACGGCCCGCATTTCGATGCGCGGGCCGACGAGACCCTGCTGCAGGCGGCGCGCCGCGCCGGTGTGGCCTTGCCGCATGAATGTGGCTGGGGCAGCTGCGGCAGCTGCAAGGTGACGCTCGTCGCGGGCGAGACCGAGCTGATGTTCGCCGCCGCCCCCGCGATCAGCCCGCGTGACGCGCGCACCCGCCGCATCCTTGCCTGCCAGTCGATGGCGCGCTCCGATGTGACGATCCGCCTCTCGCCCGCCGCCGCCCCGCCGCTGGCACGCCCAAGCCGCGAGCAGCGCGCGGAGCTGATCGCCATCGAGGAGCTCGCCCCCGAGATCCGCCGCTTCACCTTCCGCCCCGAGGGCGAAGCCGATTTCCTGCCCGGGCAATATGCGATCGTGCATCTCGCCCCGGGGCTGCGTCGGGCCTATTCGATGTGCAACCTGCCCGACGGCACGCATCTGCAGATCATCTCGAAACGCTACCCGGGCGGGGCGGGCTCGACCGCGCTGGCCGCGCTGCGCCCGGGCGCGCAGGTGGTGATCGAGGCGCCCTTCGGCGCTTGCACGCTGAAGCCGCGGCCGGGACGCAAGATCTTCGTCGCCGGGGGCACTGGCATCTCGCCGATTCTCGCGCTCGCCCGTCAGGCGGCGCAGGAGGGGGTGGATTTCGGGGCTCCGGTCGACGTCATCTATTGCGCGCGCCGCGCCGCCGATCTTGCCGCGGGCGATGAACTCGCCGCGGCGGTGGGGCAGATCCCCGGCGCGCGCTATCACCCGGTGCTCGAGGAAGATCCGGAGAGCAGGGCGGCGCTCACCGGCCGCGCGCCCGAGGCGATCGCCGCGATGGATTTCGATCCGGCCGCGGTCGAATTCTACGTCGCCGGTCCTCCGGTCATGGTCAATGCCGTGAAGGCGCAGCTGAAGGAGGCCGGGGTGCCGATCACCCGGGTTCATTATGACAGTTTCGGTTGAGCGCCGGCACCGGCCGGCCACGGGCGTGCCGGTCGCGCCGGGGCTGCGCCGGCTTGCGTTCCGCCGCGGCGAGCGGCCGCGGTTTGCGCCGAAATGGCCCTGCCCGCAGCTCGACCAGGAAAGCGACGCCGAACTGCATGACGCGCTCGCTGCAGCGATCACGGTGCTGCCCGGGGTGACGCAGCAGCCCGCCCCCTTCGGCGCGCCGGGCATCGGCTTCGCGCTGGACGAGGATCTCGCGCGTGGCCAGCCCGAGGCCTTCATCGGCGAGGGCTGCTTTCTGGCGCTGCAGCCGGGGGGCGCGATGCATCTGAGCCTGCGGCCGGAATGGGCGCAGAAGGTGGTGAACCACGGCTGGGCGACGGTGCATCCTTTCGCGCGCTACATGGCAGGTGCTGTGCCGCCGCAAAGCCTTGTCGTCTATGCGCCACGCGATGGCGCCGAGCTGGCCGTGGCGGTGCGCATCGCCGGGGCCGCGCATGGCTATGCGATGGGCCGGATCGGCGATCTGATCCTGCCCGATACGCGGTGGTGAGGCGATGGCGGCGTGCAGCTTCACCGTGCGGCTCGAACGCCCCGACGGCGCCTGGAGCTTCTCCGCGCGGGAGGATGAATATCTGCTCTATTCCATGCAGGACGCTGGCATCGAGGGGCCGGTGATCTGCGAGCAGGGCTGGTGCCTCGCCTGCGCGGCGGTGCTCGTCTCGGGCGCGGTCGATCGCAGCGCGGCGCTGACGAATTACCCCGAGGATGCCGCGGCGGGGTTCGTGCTGCTGTGCTCGACGCGGCCGCTTTCGGATCTGGTGCTGCGCCAGGACATGCACGAGACACGCCGCGCGATGACGCAGCACCGCATCGGGCTCAATCAGCTTGCCCGGGCCTATCCGCCCGGCGCGCGCACCGGCTTCCGTCGCGGCCGCGCGCGCCCGGCCGAAGCCGATACGCAATGACCGATCATCACCCAAGGGAGGAGGAACGCATGAAACGGAAGGGACATATGAAACGATGGGCCGGGGCGCTCGCGCTTGCGCTCATCGGGCTCGGCGCGGCTGGCCCCGCGGCGGCGCAGACGCGGCTTGGCTGGTACACCCAGATCGGTCCGGCGGGCATCGGCTTTTCCGAGAGCGCGAAGATTTCGGCCGGGGGCAGCACGATCCCCGGCGCGAGCGCCACGCTCTCGGACAATCTCACGCTGGGCTTCGGCCTCGGCTACCGCTTTTCCGATGCCTTCTCGGTGATCGCGATCGGCGGGCTGCCGCCGACCACCACGATCAAGGGCACCGGGCCGCTCACCGGCATCACCGTCGGCAAGGTGACCTATGGGCCGCTGATCGTGGCAGCGAATTACCACATCCCGACCGCGGGCAAGTTCCAGCCCTTCGTCGGTGCCGGGGTCAACTACACCATGGTGTTCGACGCGAAGGACGGCGGTCTCACCAAGCTGAAGGCGAAAAGCGCCTTCGGAGCGGTGCTGCGGGTGGGCTTCGATTACATGGTGAGCGACACCGATGGGCTTTTCTTCTCGGCCAACAAGGTGTTCGTGAACACCTCCGCCACCGGCAATGCGGTGGCGCTTGGCGGGGCGCCGGTCTCGGCGAAGATCACGCTCGATCCGCTGATCCTGCACGCCGGCTGGGTGCACCGGTTCTGATCCGCGGCGGCCCGGGCGAAGGCTCCGGGCCGCCCGCGCGCACCGGGCGCGTGAGCGCGCTTGTCTCCGTCCCCAACCCCTGCTTTGATGTCGCATGGCAACCGATCAGGACAGTCCCCGCACCGCGCTCAGCTTTGCCTTCTTCGGCACGAAGCAGCGCGAGATGCTGCGCGATTGCCTGCGCCTGGCGAAGACCCATCTCGGCGCGACCGGCAGTCTGCACATCGGCCCGCTGCCGCAGACCCGCAGCGGGCGCCCCGCGATGATCCAGGGCTTTCGGCCGCAGTCGCTTTCCGCCGAGGCGCTGGGCTTCGAGCGGGTGCCGATCTCCTTCGCCCGGGTGGAGACCGAGCTTGCCGCCCGGCTGGCCGCGACGCCACCGGGGACGGTGCTGACGGTCGACATGGGCTGGGGGCTGCAGACCGCCTCGGCCACGGCGAATTTCGAGGGCTGGATGGGCATCGCCGCGCAGCTGGCAGAGCAGAGCGGCCGCGCCGTCGTCTCGCTCTACAATCGCAGCCTGCTGATCGACGAGCATCTGCTGAGCGCGCTGCGCGGCCATCCGGTGGTGCTCGCCCCCGAGGGGATGGTGCCGAACCCGCATTGGCTGCCGCCGCAGCTCTATGCGCGGGGCACGCTGCGCGAACAGGTGAATTTCTGGCTCGGCGGCATCGCGCCCAGCCTCGTGCGCAACAATCCCCATGCCGACCGCCACGCCGCCGAAGGGGCAGATCCGATGTGGATGCTGAGCCGGCGCGCGGAGGAACCCACGATCCCCAACGAGGACGTGCGCGAGCGCTGGAAGATCCGCTGCTTTGGCCGGCTGCGCGTCTATCGTGCCGATGGCCGGCAGGTCGACTGGGCGATCACCGGCGGCGCCACGATGAAGACGAAGACGCTCTTCGCCTATCTGCTGCAGCAGGGCGGCAAGGGCGCGCGCGCCGACGATCTGGCCGATCTGCTCTGGCCCGATGCCGAAAGCGCCGAGGGCGCGCGCAACCGGCTTTATCACACCGTGCGCTGCCTGCGGCAGGCGCTCGATGAGAACCGCTCGGGCCATGCGGCGGGCCATGTGCTGCGCGACGGCACGAATTACATCCTGGTGCCGCCCGAACGCAGCTGGATCGACATTTCCACCTTCGAGCAGCTCTGCCGCCAGTCGCAGAGCCATATCAAGGCCGGCGATCTCGACGAGGCGCTGATCTGCCTGCGCGCCGCCGACCGGCTCTATTCCGGCGATCTCTTCGAGGACATCCCCTCCGAATATGTCGACGACCAGGAGCGCGACTGGTGCTGGACGCGGCGCTACTGGCTGCGCGACATGTATCTGAAGGTGCAGCGCGATGCGGCGCGGATCTACCGGACGCGGGCGGAATATTCCGCCGCGCTCACCCATTGCCGCAAGGCGCTGGTGCTCGATCCGCTGTCCGAATTCGCGCATGAGGAGGCGATGCAGATCTTCGCCGCCCAGGGCCGGCGCGAGGCGATCGACCGGCAATATGCGCTTTATCTCGATTCACTCTCGCGCTTCGACGACCGCCCGCGCAGCAGCGAGCTGACCCGGCTCTACCGTTCCCTCACCACGCTCTGATCGCGCTCCGCGCCCGCTCCGATTCCCCTCGGCGCGGCGCGTGCGGGCGGCGGCCGAATCCCGCGCGAAAGCGGTGCGGGAAGTCGCGCGAAACCGCGCGCGACAGGTCGGTAAAACGCGCGCAACAGATTGAAAATAAATGACTATAATAACCCAAAGAAAAACCAAAGTTGGACGTATAGTCTGATTGCAAGAAAAGACATACGACGCACATCAAGGGAGGACATTGGATGAGCGTTGCGGAAGTTATCCGTGGGGAGGACGGGTTCGATCCGTTCGACCTCAAGGCGCCATTCGGCGCGTGGCAGCATCTGCGCGAGGAGGCGCCGGTGTTCTTCCACGAGCCCACGGGCTATTTCGTGGTGACCCGTCATGCCGATGTGAAGGCCGTTTTCGAAGATTGGGAGACGTTCTCCTCCGAGAACGCGCAGGCGCCGATGCGGCCGATGTGCGCGGAGGGCCGGCAGATCATGCGCGAGGGCGGCTTCACCGCCTATTCCGGCCTTTCGGCGCGGGTGCCACCCGAGCACACCCGCATCCGCAAGATCGTGCAGGGCTGTTTCGGGCCGCGCCGCTTCCGCGCGATCGAGCCGAAGATCGAGGCGATCATCGAGCGCCAACTGAACAAGGTGGCGCCGCAGGGCGGCTGCGACTTCTTCCGCGAGGTCGCCTATGAGGTGCCCGCCCTCGTGCTCTTCACGCTGATGGGCATTCCGGAGGCGGATGTGCCGAAGGTGAAGGACTGGGCGGTGAGCCGCGCGCTGCTGACCTGGGGCAATCTCAGCGACGCCGAACAGATCCCGCATGCGCACAAGATGGTCGACTACTGGGCCTATTGCCGTGCGCTCGTGGCCGCCCGCAAGGAGGTTCCGGGCGACGATCTGCCCTCGGATCTGGTGCGGCTGCAGGCCGAGGGCGCCGAGATCAGCGACGAGGAAATCGCCGGGGTGATGTATTCGGTGCTCTTTGCCGGGCACGAGACCACCACCACGCTGATGGCGAACGGGGTGATCTCGCTGCTCACCAGCCGCGACCAGTGGGAGGCGCTCTGCGCCGATCCCGGGCTGATCGCGCAGGCCACCGAGGAAGTGCTGCGCTATTCGCCCTCGATCGTCGCCTGGCGCCGCAAGGCCAAGGCCGATGCCGAGATCGGCGGCGTCGCGGTGCCGGCGGGATCGGATATCCTGCTGATCATGGGCTCGGCCAATCGCGACGAGGCAGTGTTCGAGAGCGGCGGCACCTTCGATGTGACGCGGGCGAATGCGCGCAATCACCTGAGTTTCGGCTTCGGCATCCATTTCTGCCTTGGCTCGCAGCTTGCCAAGCTCGAATTCGGGATCATGCTGCGTGAATTGACAAGACGTTTTCCCAGGATGCGCCTGAAGGAGGATCAGGACATCGACTATCTGCACAACATCTCGTTTCGCGTGCCGGCACGGGTGGACGTCCTTTGGGGGGACCGGTGATGAGCGATACGACATTCATCCTGCCGTTCGAGGCGATCTCGGTGGCCGATCATGCCCGGGTGGGCGGCAAATGCGCCTCGCTCGGCGACATGACGCAGGCTGGCGTGGCGGTGCCGCCCGGCTATGCGGTGACCACCGAGGCCTATGAGGCGATGCTGAACGAGACCGGCCTGCGCGCCGAGATCGAGGCGATCCTGCGCCGGCTCGACTATGACGATGTCGATGCGCTCGAACGCGCGGCGCAGGCGATCCAGATCCGCTTCCGCTCGCATCCGCTGCCGACCGCGGTCGAGGCCGCGATCCGCACGCATTACCGCCGGCTGGGCGAGGATCTGCCGGTGGCGGTGCGCTCCTCGGCCACCGCCGAGGATCTGCCCGACGCAAGCTTTGCCGGCCAGCAGGACACCTATCTGTGGGTGATGGGCGCCGACAGCGTGGTGGAGAAGGTGCGCGACTGCTGGGCCTCGCTCTTCACCGCCCGTGCGATGGCTTACCGCGAGAAGAACAGGCTCGGTCAGATCGAGGTGCTGATGAGCGTCGCGGTGCAGAAGATGGTGAACGCGCGCGTCGCCGGGGTGGCGATGACGCTCGACCCGCTCAACGGCGACCGCACCCGGATCGTGATCGACGCCTCCTATGGGCTGGGCGAGCTCGTGGTCTCGGGGGTGGTCACGCCCGACAACTTCTCGGTCGAGAAGGTGCTGATGGAGATCGTCGATCGGCGCATTTCCGACAAGCATCTGGAGCTTCTGCCCGATCCGGCGGCGCGCACCACCGTCGAGCGCGAGATCGAGGGGCCGCGGCGCAAGGCGCAGTGTCTCTCCGATGCCGAGATCCTCACCGTCGCGCGGCTCGCGAAGACCCTCGAGAAGATCAAGGGCTGCCCGCAGGATGTCGAATGGGCGATCGACGCCGATCTGCCCGAGGGCGAGAACCTGCTTGCGCTGCAGGCCCGGCCCGAGACGGTCTGGTCGCAGAAGGCGGTGGCCAAGCGCCGCGTGAGCCATGCCACCGGCATGATGGGCATCGTCGGCGCGCTCAACAATCCGATCGGCTCCGGCGGCTGAGGCCGGAGGCTCCGACTTTCCAATGCAATCACTCGGTTTTCTAGGGAGGAACAACCGAAATGGACGCGCAAACGCCGCTGTTTCCAAGCGCATATGACGTCAAGGCCCCGAAGGGGGCCGAGGGCTGGGAGGCGCTCTACCCGTATTATCTGACGTTCCAGCCGGATCTTCGCGCACGGGAGGACGCGAAATTCTGGTTCTGTGACAGCCAGCACTGGCCGAACCCGTTCAAGCCCTTCGATGCGGTGACGGTCGAATTCGCGGTGCGCTGCCTGGGCCAGTACAACACCCGCCACTACCTCGTGCCGCCGGCGAACGGCGTCGATTACCGCATCCACAACGGCTATTGCTACATGTCGCCGATCGCGGTGGCGCCGGAAAAGATCGAGGGCCGCATTCCGCAGTTCCTCGAACGCGCGGGCTACTATTTCCAGAACTGGGAGCAGCTGCTCGACAACTGGCACCGCAAGGTGAAGGCCAATATCGCCGAGATGGAGGCGCTCGAATTCCACAAGCTGCCCGAGGTGGTGCCGATCGAATGGATCACCGAGGGGCGCGGGGTCGATCCGCATCTCGACCTGATGGCGAATTACGACGCCGCGATCCAGCTGCTCTACAAGACCTGGCAGTATCACTTCGAATTCCTCAACCTCGGCTATGCCGCCTATCTCGACTTCTTCGGCTTCATGAAGGGGCAGTTCCCCTCGATCCCCGATCAGGCGATCGCGAAGATGGTGCAGGGCGTCGACAGCGACCTGTTCCGCCCCGATGACGAGATCAAGAAGCTCGCGCGGCTGGCGATCGAACTGGGCGTCGACGATGCGCTGGTCTCCGGCAGTGTCGCCGCGGCGCTCGCCGCCGTCGCCGCCCGGCCGAAGGGGCAGATCTGGGTCGATGCCTGGGAGGCCGCGCAGGATCCCTGGTTCAACTTCACCAGCGGAAATGGCTTCTATTCGACCGACAAGTACTGGATCGACCATCTCGACATCCCGATGGGCTATCTGCGCGACTATATCCTGCGCGCCCGGGCCGGCGAGACGATCGAGCGTCCGACGGCGAAACTCGTGGCCGAGCGCGACCGGATCACTGACGAATACGAGGCGATGATGGAGGCCGAGGACGCCGAGGCGTTCCGCGCCAAGCTCGGCCTCGCGCGCGTCGTCTTTCCCTATGTCGAGAACCACAACTTCTACATCGAGCACTGGTCGATGTGCGTGTTCTGGAAGCAGATGCGCGGGCTCAGCCGGCTCCTGATGGAGGAGGGCTTCTGGCCGACCGAGGACGGGATGTTCTACCTCACCCGCCAGGAGGTGCGCGACGCGCTCTTCGACTACGGCAATGCCTGGGCCACCGGGGGCGACTGGATCGGGCCGAGCTACTGGCCGGCCGAGATCGCGCGCCGGCGCGGCATCATCGACGCGCTCTCGACGCAGGCGCCGCTGCCCGCGCTCAACACCCCGCCGAAGGTGATCACCGAACCCTTCACGATCATGCTCTGGGGCATCACCTCGGAGGCGATCCAGAACTGGGTCAGCACCGATGACCAGTCCGACGAGCTGCAGGGCATGGCGGCCTCGCCGGGGCTGGTCGAGGGCATCGCGCGCGTCGTGCGCAGCCCCGATCAGCTCGGCGAGATCCAGCAGGGCGAGATCCTCGTCACCCAGGTCACCGCGCCGAGCTGGGCGCCGGTCTTCGGCAAGATCAAGGCGACCGTCACCGACATCGGCGGGATGATGAGCCATGCCGCGATCGTGTGCCGCGAATACGGCCTGCCTGCCGTCACCGGCACCGGCAACGGCTCGTCGCGGATCACCACCGGACAGAGGATCCGGGTCGACGGCAACACCGGCAAGGTGACGCTGCTCGACTGAACCGCCGCCCGGGGGCTGCCCGCCATCAGCCCCCGCTTTCCCATTGCTCAAGAGGTTCCGATGCTCGACAAATCCGCCGATCTGAGCCGCTATGACCCCGTCTGGCGCGCGGCCGAGCCCTATATGCGGGCGCGCAAGAACGACGTGCATATTCCGCTCTCCTTCATCTGGGCGCAGCGGCTGCTCGACGAATACCCGCAGGCCGATCGCGACGTCTGTTCGCTCGCGATCCTGCTCCATGACATCGGCTGGTATGCGATCGACATGGAGGACATCATCGAGAAGGGCTTTTCCGGCCCGAACATGCTGCAATCCGACGTGCGCTATCTGCACGAGGCCGAGGGCGTGCGGATGGCGACCGAGGTGCTGCGCGCGACCGGCTGGAGCGAGGCGGTGATCGCGCAGGTCTGCGAGATCATCGACGGCCACGACACCCGCACCGAACCGCGCCATCTCAACGACCGGATCGTGCGCGACGCCGACAAGCTCTGGCGGTTTTCGGTGACCGGGGTGGCGGTGGCCTGCGAGTGGTTCAAGACCACGCCGCATGGCTATGCCGAGCGGCTCGAGAGCCAGAAGACCCAGCTCGAGACCGAGGCGGGGGGGCGCATGGCGGTGAGCGAACTCGCGGCGACGCGCAAGGCGCTGATGCTGCATGTGATCTGAGGACGAAGACATGGACATGTTCATCAACGGGGCCTGGCAGGCGGCCGCGAACGGAGAGATCGTCGAAGTGATCGCCCCGGCGACGGGCGCGGTGATCGACACCGTGCCGCGCGGCACGGCGGCGGATGCCGATGCGGCGATCATGGCCGCCGCGCATGCGATGGAAGACTGGAAGCGCCGCCCGATGGCCGAGCGCGTCGCGATCCAGAAGCGCTGCGCCGCGGCGATGCGCGCCGCGGCCGAAACGGTGGGCGCGGCGCTGCACGAGGAGCTTGGCCGCCCGCTGCCCGCCTGCATCGCCGAGATCACCCGCTCGGCCGATCTGCTCGATGTCTATGCCGAGGAGGGGCTGCGGCTTTCGGCCACCATCTCGCTGGGCTCCGCGCCGGGCGAAAAGACGGTGGTGACGCGCGAGCCGGTGGGCGTCGTGGTGGCGATCACCCCCTTCAACTACCCGGTCACGCTCTTGATGTTCAAGCTTGGCGCGGCGCTGATCGCGGGCTGCACCGTGGTCGCGAAACCGGCCGAGGACACGCCGCGCTCGACGCTGATGCTGGCCGAGATCTTCTTCAGGGCAGGGCTGCCGGCGGGCGTCTTCAACGTTGTCACAGGCAAGGGGCGCGAGATCGGCATGGCGATGGTCGAGCATCCGGTGCCGCGCAAGATCGCCTTCACCGGCGGCACCGCGGCGGGCAAGGCGATCGCGGCCGCTGCGACCGGCACGATGAAACGGGTGACGCTCGAACTCGGCGGGCAGAGCGCGGCGATCGTCTGTGCGGACGCCGATCTCGACAAGGCCACGACCGCGATCACCCGGCACGGTTTCGCCAATTCCGGGCAGTTCTGCTACCGCGTCAACCGCGTCTTCGTCGAACGCCCGGTCTATGAGGCCTTCCTCGCGCTCATGGTCGCGAAGGCGGGCCAGCTCACGCTGCAGCCGGCGGGGGGCGAGGGCGATCTCGGCCCGCTGGTGAACGAGAAGATCTTTGCCAATTCCGCGGCTCAATCGGACGACGCGCGCGAACGCGGCGCGCGGATCCTGCTTGGCGGCGCGCGTCAGCGCGGCGCGGGCTTCGAGGGCGGCTTCTACTTCCCGCCGACGCTCATTGCCGATGCGACGCAGGAGATGCTGATCATGCGCGAGGAGACCTTCGGCCCCGTGCTCGGCATCGCCCCGGTCGAGAGCGCCGCCGAGGCGCTGGCGCTTGCGAACCAGAGCCGCTACGGCCTCGCCGGTTTCGTCTTCTGCCGCGATCTGGCGAAGGGGCTGACGCTGTGCGAAGGCCTCGAGGCGGGCTCGGTCTGGCTCAACGACATCCACCGCTCCTCGCATTACGTCCCCTTCGGCGGCATGAAGGAAAGCGGGCTCGGGCGCGAGAAGGGCCGCTACGGGGTCGAAAGCTATCTCGAATACAAGACGATGTATCTCAGCTACGAGGTGCCGTCGTGACGCCCGTGATGCCCGTGTCCCCCGTGACCCTTGTGCCGCGCGATCTGCCGCTGTGGCAGGCGGCGCGCCCCTATCTCGACGTGCGCTCGAACGATGTGCACACGCTGATCTCCTACGCGATCGCGCGCGCGCTGCTCGCCGAGCATCCGGGCGTCGCGGAAAGCATCGTGCTGCCGGCGATCCTGCTCCATGACGTCGGCTGGAAGCGGATCGACCCGGCGCTGATGGCCGATGCGGTGGGGCCGAACCCGACCCGCAGGGAACTGGTGCGCAGCCACGAGATCCACGGCGTCGAGATCGCGGGCGAGATCCTGCGCCGCCACCGCCCCGTGGGCGTCGATATCGACGCGGTGCTGGCGATCATCGACCGCCACGACACGATGAAGGAGGCGAGTTCCCCAGAAGATGCGCTGGTGAAGGATGCCGACAAGGCCTGGCGCTGCACCCCGCACGGGATCGAGACGATCTGCGGCTGGTTCGCCTCCGGCCCGGCCGAGATCATCGCCATGCTCGAGGATTTCGTCCTGCCGCAATTTCTGACCGCGCCGGGCCGCGCGATGGCCCGCGCCTCGCTTGCCGTGGCGCGCGCGACGCGCGAGGCGCCCGCCTATCTTGAGGAGATTCAGAATGTCTGACCTGAGACTGACCGGCAAACGCGCGGTGGTGACCGGCGCCGCGGGCGGGCTTGGCCGTGCGTTCGCCCAAGGGTTCGCGCGCGCCGGCGCCACGGTGCTTGTCGCCGATATCAACGCCGCCGGCTGCGCCGAGACGGTCGCGCTGATCGCCGCCGCGGGCGGTGTGGCCCATGCGACGACGGTCGATGTGACGAGCACCGCAAGCTGCGCCACGCTAGCCGAAACCGCCGGGCGGCTTTTGGGCGGCGTCGACATCCTCGTGAACAACGCCGCAATCTACGCTGGCCTCGAACGCCGCGCGCTTGAGGAGATCGACGAGGCGGTCTGGGACCGGGTGATGGCGGTGAACGTCAAGGGCGTGTGGCAGATGAGCCGCGCGCTGACGCCCTTGATGCGTGCAGCGGGCGGCGGCGCGATCGTCAATGTCTCCTCCGCCACGGTCTTCTCGGGCTCGCCGCAATGGCTGCATTACGTCGCCTCGAAAGGGGCGGTGATCGCGATGACGCGCGCGATGGCGCGCGAGCTCGGCGATGCCGGCATCCGGGTGAATGTGCTCGCGCCGGGCTTCACCCTGACCGAGGCGAGCCTTGGCCTGATGGAGGATGCGGCCAGCTACGGCGTCACGCGCGGGGCGCTCAAGCGCGCGGCGGGGGCCGGGGACATGGTGGGCGGCGCGCTCTATCTCGCCTCCGATCTGGCCGGCTTCGTCACCGGCCAGACGCTGATCGTCGATGGCGGTCGTCAATTCAACTGAGGAAGAGAGATGGTCAAACTGGTTTTCATCGAGCCCTCGGGCAATCGCCGCGAGATCGAGGCGGCGCCGGGGCAGAGCGTGATGGTCGCGGCGACGACGGCCGGGGTGGCGGGGATCGTGGCCGAATGCGGCGGCTCCTGCGTCTGCGCGACCTGCCATTGCCGCGTGGTCGCGGGCGGCGACGCGCTGCCCGCGATGGAGGAGGCCGAGCGCGATACGCTCGAATTCACCTCCGACGCGATGGGCGAGACGAGCCGGCTGACCTGCCAGATCGAGGTGACGCCGGCGCTCGAGGGCGTGGTCTTCGACGTCGTGGGGCACTGAGCGATGGGCGGCATCGTCATCATCGGGGCAGGGCACGGGGGAACGCAGCTCGCCGTGTCGTTGCGCGAACAGGGCTACAAGGGGGAGGTGCATCTGGTCTCGGCCGACCCCGATCACCCCTATCACAAGCCGCCGCTGTCGAAATCCTTCATGAAATCGCCCGATGTCGCGCTGCAGCCGCTGCGCGCGGCGCAGATCTTCGCCGACAACGACATCGAGCTGCGTCTTGGGCAGCGGGTGGAGGCGATCGACCGCGTCGCCCGGCAGGTGACCCTGACCGGGGGGGAGAGCCTCTCCTATGACAGGCTCGTGCTTGCCACCGGCACCGAGGCGCGCCGGCTCACCGTGCCGGGGGCCGATCTGGCGGGCGTCTTCACCCTGCGCACCGCGGCGGATGCGCGCGCGATGCGCGAAGCGCTGCCGCAGGTGGCGCGGGTGGTGGTGATCGGCGGCGGTTTCATCGGGCTCGAAGCGGCGGCGATGCTCGCCGGGCGCGGCATCGCGGTGAGCGTGGTGGAACTCGCGCCGCGGCTTCTGGGCCGCGCGGCAAGCCCGGCCCTCGCCGCCGCGGTCGAGGCGGCGCTCACGGCCTCGGGCGTGCGGGTGCTGACCGGGGTCGGCATCACCGCGCTGCGCGGCGCGGGCGGGCATGTCACCGGCGTCGCGCTCGCGGGCGAAGTGCTGCCGGCCGATCTGGTGATCGTCGGCATCGGCGCTGTGCCGGTGGTCGATCTCGCGCGCGCGGCGGGGCTGGCGCTCGACAACGGGATCGCGGTCGATCGCCAGCTGCGCAGCGCGGATCCGGTGATCTATGCGTTGGGCGATTGTGCCTCCTTCCCGGGTGGGACAGGGCGGCTGCGGCTCGAGTCGGTGCAGAACGCGACCGATCAGGCGCGCGCACTGGCCGCCACGCTCGCTGGCACGCCCACCGATTACGTCGCGGTGCCCTGGTTCTGGTCCGACATCGGCGCGATGAAGCTGCAGATCGCCGGTCTCGCCGGCGGCGCCGACGAGGCGATCGAATGCCGCGGCCCGGAGGGGGCGCTGAAGTCGGTCTATCACCTGAAGGAGGGCCGGCTTGTCGCGGTCGAGACGATCAACAGTGCGGGCGAGCATATGCTGGCGCGGCAGATGATTGCCCGCGGCTTCACCCCGCCGCGCGAACTGATGCGGGCGGGCGATGCGCGCGCGCTGAAGGCGGCGTTCATGGCGGCCGCGGACTGAACGCGCCTAGCCCGAGAATTGCGCGCG
This sequence comes from Paenirhodobacter huangdaonensis, assembly GCF_004022465.1. Taxonomy (NCBI): domain Bacteria; kingdom Pseudomonadati; phylum Pseudomonadota; class Alphaproteobacteria; order Rhodobacterales; genus Paenirhodobacter; species Paenirhodobacter huangdaonensis. The sequence goes on from NZ_SAVA01000020.1 coordinate 38,000, forward strand.
ATAGTCCGAGGGCGTCAGCCCCCGCACCGCGCGGAAGCGGCGCGAGAAATAGGCCGGGTCGTCGAAGGCCAGCCGATAGCCGATCTCGGCCACCGGCAACTGCGT
>NZ_SAVA01000021.1:0-35484 GCF_004022465.1 Paenirhodobacter huangdaonensis
CACGGATCGCATCCATGGCCTGCACCGGCACGAAAACCGAGGTCAGCTCGCCGTAAATCGGGGTGATCATCCGCCCGGCGATCGGGTCCAGCTCGAAGGTCACCTTCTGCGAGACGAAACCACCCTCATTGCCGCGAACAGCGACCGCCATCACGGGCGCGAGCACACCACCGCGAAAACGACCGACCAGCGTGCGCGCTTCGCGCCGCACATTGCGTGCATCCTGATAGCTCATTTGAGCCTCCGTTTCGATTTGAATTTGAGGATTTTCCGCGCGGCCCGCTTGAGAGCGGCCCGGCGCTTTGCGCACGAGGCGCAGGGTTTGCGGGCCATCTCAGTGCCCCGCTGCGATCATTTCGGACGCCGACAGCTTCTCGCCGCGCTTGAGGCGCTCGCGAAGCCGTTGGCGCTCGCGATCATTCTTCGCCGGTTCCGCGCCTCGGCCAATCTTGATCGGGCCAAGCTGAAACGCCGGCGAATCACGCCTTTCGTCCGCCGTCAGCGAACGCCAACGAAAACCAAGAAACTGCTTCTGATCATACGGCCCGCGTTTCGCATTGCGCCCCGCTTCGAGCCGAGCCGTATCGCCGACCAGCATCCATGGCCTGCACCGGCACGAAAACCGAGGTCAGCTCGCCGTAAATCGGGGTGATCATCCGCCCGGCGATCGGGTCCAGCTCGAAGGTCACCTTCTGCGAGACGAAACCACCCTCATTGCCGCGAACAGCGACCGCCATCACGGGCGCGAGCACACCACCGCGAAAACGACCGACCAGCGTGCGCGCTTCGCGCCGCACATTGCGTGCATCCTGATAGCTCATTTGAGCCTCCGTTTCGATTTGAATTTGAGGATTTTCCGCGCGGCCCGCTTGAGAGCGGCCCGGCGCTTTGCGCACGAGGCGCAGGGTTTGCGGGCCATCTCAGTGCCCCGCTGCGATCATTTCGGACGCCGACAGCTTCTCGCCGCGCTTGAGGCGCTCGCGAAGCCGTTGGCGCTCGCGATCATTCTTCGCCGGTTCCGCGCCTCGGCCAATCTTGATCGGGCCAAGCTGAAACGCCGGCGAATCACGCCTTTCGTCCGCCGTCAGCGAACGCCAACGAAAACCAAGAAACTGCTTCTGATCATACGGCCCGCGTTTCGCATTGCGCCCCGCTTCGAGCCGAGCCGTATCGCCGACCATATCAAGCGCCGAGGCAGCCATGATTGGTTCGGTCGCCAAACTGTCACCGAGGACATTCTCGACCTGCTGACCAGTATCATAATCCCGGTCGCCAAACCAATCGACGCCAAAAGCGCGAACGTGCCGAGGATAATCTACGGCGCTTGGATCGCCGGGGCCACGATCCCCGTCAGGCTTAAGAGAGCCATCAGAAAGCCCGGTGCCATTGCGAGCAAAATACCGATCAGCATCGCCCGACACAGAAACCGCATTTTGCCCCCCCAGAGCTTGCCGCAGAGACGGCGTGCTTTCGGTGGCAGCATAAATGCCACCAATCCGGGGGCGCAAGGTCGCCTGCTGAAGTTTTTCAGCCAGCTTCTGATTTTGCTCCTTGAGCTTCGAGACCTCGCCTTCCTGCTCGGCCTTCTTCGCCATACCGTCAGCCAACAGAAGACCGGCGTCGGCGATAGCCGACCCCATGTAATTCTGCGACTGAACGACCTGACCGGGGGCCGAGGTCAGGGCGGTGAGAGGATTGAACCCCGCCTCCTCGGCCTTGCGCCGGATCTTGGCATAGTCGGGCGTCACATATTTCGGCTTGGACTTGCCGAAGATGCCGCCCAACAGGCTCGCGCCGGCGCTGATGAGGGAGCCACCGATAATCGGATCCATCAGCAGGCCCCCCGATACCGCTCAGGATACCAGAAGCGCGCCAGCTCACGCCGGAGCGCGCCCTCATTGATCCAGTAGATATCGCACATCAGCCGAGCCGCCGAGGGCAGGGGGGCGCCGTCCTCGATAACCGCCTGCATCCGCTCGGACGGCACATTGAGGAACAGCCAGCGCACAGCGTCGCCGAACGACTGCACCGAGATCGCGCGATCACGCCGGGCGCCCATCAGGACACCACACAGAAGGCATGATGAACCCACGGAAAATCCGTGGCCACCCACGCGCCACCAGCGCCGATCAAGACGGGCAGAACCCGCTTGAGAAAAAGAAGGAGAATCGTTTTCTGCATCATGGCTCCTTTGCCAAATGACGCACAAAACCTTCTGAAACAGGCGCCCAATCAACCCGAAGGCGTGAAAAGGCGCATAAGCAAGATTATGTCAGGATCCGGCCGGGATCAGGTCGGCGCTGAGCTCGTGCAGGCGCTGCGTGATCGCGTGCATCTTCTCGATCTCGGCGGGGCTGAACGGGCCCGAGCTGCGGGTGAAGCCGGAGATCGAGCGATCCCCCGCCGGGCCCACGGCACAGGTCAGCCCGTTGCGGATGCCGTGTTGTGCGGCCTCGGCCAGAATGCCGTCCGGGTCCCCGAGATCTTGCCACAGCACCGAGCCGGTGTGGTGGAAGCCCCACACCACCACCGGGTCGCGCAGCATCATCCCCATTTCGCTGTAATGGTCGATCCAGTCCTGCGCATAGGTGCGGAACAGCAGGCTCGGCCGGGTGAAGCGGATATGCAGCGCGAGCGCATAGCCGGTGTCGCACAGCTCACCCAGCTCTGACAGGATCGCGTCAAGTTGTGCCTTGTTTCCGGTTCCCATGTCCTGATTTCCGCTTTAGGTTGTCGCGCGCAGCGGACATTTCCGTCTGTCGCGAAAGATATTGAGCGCATTTTGCGAGCGCAAGCAGTTTGCCGGATCAATGACCCTGTCTAAAAGTCGAAACACGCTGGAACAGATCGCCCCTGCGGGTTTCTACGTGGCGCTGCGCGTGGGGTATTCTTTCCCGGAAGAAGAGCTGAACGGGCTCGATCCGGGCTGGATCGAGACTTACACCCAGTTGGGCCTTGTCATGCAGGACCCGTCGATGCGGTGGGTCTATGCCCATACCGGGGCGGTGCGCTGGTCGGAGCTCGAGCTGCCCGATCCCGCCGGGGTGATCGGGCTGGCGCGCAAGGCCGGGCTGAGCTGGGGCGCGACCGTTGCCTTCTGCCGGCCCGAGGATGCCGGGCGGCGCAGCTATGCGATGCTGTTCCGCGCCGATCGCAATTTCACCCAGGACGAGCTCGACACCGCCTATGCGCTGCTCCGTGACCTGCATCTGGGGGCCGGGCGGGAGGCGGGGCCGGCCCTGACCGAGGCCGAGCTCGAGGCGATCCGGCTGCGCGCGGGCGGCAAGCTGCTGAAACAGATCGCCGCCGAGATCGGGATCTCGGAAAGCGCGGTGAAGGCGCGCCTGGCCTCGGCCTGCCGCAAAACCGGGGCGAAAAATGCCATCGAATTGCTCTCGATTGCCACCACGAGGCGAATGATCTGAGCACAGGCACCCCTCAAGGGTGAAAACGTTGCCCGATCGTGGTTCTGCTTGCGTATCCAGAAGGAGGCAAGCATGGAAAATATCACGTTCAAATTCGCCGATCTGCATCGTCACGGTCCGGCATTTTACAACTTCCTGCGGCTGCGCAAGGAGGTCTTCGTCGACGAGCTCGGCTGGGACGTGCCGCATGACGACGAGGTCGAGATGGACCAGTACGACACCCCCGTCGCGCATTACTCGCTGGTGCTTTCGGGCGGCGCGGTGGTGGGCGGCGCCCGGGCGATGTCGACCGAGGCGATCTGGGGGCCGAACACCTACATGCTGCGCGATGCGCATCGCGGCAAGCTCGAGCATATCCCGCCCACCGTTCTGCCCGACGAGATCGCCTCGCCGCAGGTGTGGGAGTGCACGCGGCTGGTGATCTCGTCGCGGCTCGCAACCAACGAGGAGCGCCGCACCTGCCTGCGGCTGATCGTCGACGGGCTGGTCGAACAGGCGCGCGCGCGCGGCGCCGAAACGCTGATCTGCCTGTCGTCGCATGCGCTGATGCGGACGCTGCGCCAGCTCGGCTATGAGGTGCGCCGGATCGGGCCGAGCTATCGCAACGACGAGGACGGGCGGATGTATGCGGTGCTGGCGATGCCGGCCGAGTTCTCGGCGGCGCGGCGGGCGGACTGGGCGCCGGCGCATTCGCTGCCCGTCGCCCCTGCCGCGGCGATCGCCGCGCGTGCACTTTGAACCCCGGGGAGGGGCCGGGCGGTCCCGGCCCCTCCCCCGCCTTCCGCGCCGCCTGGCCCTTGACAGCGGGCGCGGCAGGGTCTCACCGTCGCCGCCATGTTCGATTTTCGCGACATCGAGATCATCCGCGCCATCGTGCGCCACGGCGGCTTTCGGGCCGCCTCCGACGCCACCGGCCTTGCGCAATCGGCAATCTCGCGCCGGGTGCACCATCTCGAGGACCGGATGAAGATCACCATCTTCGAGCGCGACGGCCGCGGCGTGCGGCTGAGCGCGGCGGGGCGGCGCTTTTGCGAGGAGGCCGAGCTGCTGGTGGCACAGCGCGACCGGATCCTCGGCGAGCTGACGCAGGGCCAGATGGCGGGGGTGGTGCGGCTTGGCGTCGCCGAGACGATCACCCACACCCTGTTGCCGCGGCTGCTGACCGCGGTGCGGGCGCGCCACCCGCTGCTGCGCTTCGAGATCTCGGTCGACACCTCGGACCAGATGGCGCGCGAGCTGAGCGCCGACGGGCTCGATGTGGCGATCATGCTGCGCGACGAAGCGCCGCGGGGCACGGTGCTGACCGCGCTGCCGCCGGTGAGCCTGGGCTGGTTCGTCTCCGCGGCGCATTTCACCCTGCCGCGGCCGGCGGGGATCGACGATCTGGCGGCGCTGCCGATCGTGTCCTTCCCGAAGACCACGATCCCGCACCGGCGCGTGCTCGACCTGCTGACCCCGGTGCGGCGCAAGGTGGCCGAGGTGCATGGCTCGGCCTCGCTCGCCACGGTGCTGCATCTGGTGGCGCAGGGCTTCGGCATCGGCACGATCCCCCCCGATATCGTCGCCTCCTGGCCCGATGCCGGGATCGAGGAGATCGAGGTCACGCCCGAGGCGCGGCTGCCCGATCTGGAATTTGCGGTCTGCTACCTGCCCGAGCGCAACGAGGAGATCGGCCGCGAGGTGACCCGCGCGGCGGTTGCCGCGGCGGTTGTATGATCTCTAAATGAGATCAATACTGCGAATGACTGAACTCTTGATCTAATCGGTTGCCTTGCGGAATCTTGTCCGATCCGAAGGAGATCCGAGATGACCGATCAAGACGCCCTGCTGTCCGACCCGCGCGCGCTGCGCGCCGAGATCCGCGCGGGGCGGTTCGAGCGGCCGACCGCCGGCTTCGGCGGCGATGCGCTGCAGGCCAATCTGGTGATCCTGCCCGCGCCCGAGGCGGCCGAGTTCCTGCGCTTTGCCCAGGCGAACCCGCGGCCCTGCCCGCTGCTGGCGGTGAGCGAGCCGGGCGATCCGGCGCTCGACGCGCTCGGGGGGGGCATCGACCTGCGCCACGACCTGCCGCGCTATCGGGTCTGGCGGCACGGCGCGCTGGTGAGCGAGCCTGCCGACATCGCCGATCTGTGGCAGGATGATTTCGTCGCCTTCGCGATCGGCTGTTCGTTCAGCTTCGAGGATGCGCTGGTGCGCGCCGGCATCCCGGTGCGCCATCAGGCGGCCGGCCGCAACGTGCCGATGTATCGCACGTCGATCCCGACCCGGCCGGCCGGGCAGTTCTCGGGCCCGCTCGTCGTCTCGATGCGGCCGATGCCGATGGCCGACGCGATCGAGACGGTGAAGATCTGCGACCGCTTCCCGCTGGCCCATGGCGCGCCGGTGCATATCGGCGACCCCGCCGCGATCGGCATCGCCGACATCCACCGCCCCGATTATGGCGACGCCCCCGACATCCGCCCGGGTGACGTGCCGGTGTTCACCGCCTGCGGCGTCACCCCCCAGGCTGCCATCGCCGCGGCGCGCCCCGCTCTCGCCATCACCCATGCCCCGGGCTACATGCTCGTCACCGATATCCCGGCGGGTGCCGCCTGGCGGGAGCTGACCGGCGTGGGCATGGCGCAGTAACCAACAACAAAAGCACCCCAACAGGAGAGACCCGATGAAGAAAAAGATGATCGCCGCATTCATGGCCGGCACCCTGCTCGCCGCCCCCGCGCTGGCCGGTGAGCAGCTCTCGGTCGTCGGCAGCTGGAGCAACCTGCCGCTCTACAAGACCTTCGAAACCCCGTTCTGGACCGAAAAGCTGCCCGAGATGACCGGCGGCGCCTTCACCGCACAGCTCACCAGCTTCGACCAGATGGGCATTGCCGGCGCCGACGTCTACCGGATGCTGGGCGATGGCGTCTTCGACATCGGCGCGACGGTGGCCGACTATACCGTGGGCGATGCGCCCGAGCTGGAAGGCCTTGACGTGCCGCTGCTCGCCACCACCGCGGACGAGGCGAAGAAACTGGTCGATGCCGCCCGCCCGATGGTCGCCGACATCATGCGCGCGCGCTTCAACGCGCAGCTTCTGGGCATCGCGCCCTATCCGCCGCAGGTGGTGTTCTGCAAGGGCGACATCACCTCGCTGGCGGATCTCAAGGGCAAGAAGGTGCGCGGCTCGGGCCGGATGACGACGAAATTCCTCGAGGCGCTTGGCGCCGAGGGCGTGAACATCGCCTTCTCCGAAGTGCCGGGCTCGCTCGAGCGCGGGGTGATCGACTGTGCCGTGACCGGCGCCGGCTCGGGCTATTCGGCGGGCTGGTGGGAGGTCTCCGACCACCTGCTGACGCTGCCGCTCGGCGGCTGGGACCCGGTGGTGATCGCGATGAACGCCGATCGCTGGGACGGGCTTTCGGCGGACCAGCAGGCGACGCTGGAAAAGGCGGTGACCGACGGGCTCGAGACCCCGGCCTGGGCCGCGGCGCAGGGCGGGCTGACGACCGACATCGCCTGCCTGACCGGCAAGGGCGAGTGCCCGGCGGGCAAGGCCGCGTCGATGGTGCTGGTCGAGGCGACCCCGGCCGACATGGCGCAGGCGCGCCAGATCCTGACCGATGTCGTGCTGCCCGACTGGGCCGGCCGTGCCGGCAAGGACTGGGTCGCGCGCTGGAACGACACCGTAGGCGCCGCCGCCGGCGTGACGATCGCGCAGTAACGGCGGGGCGGGCGCGATGGTCGCGAAACTGCACGGCGCGCTTTTGCGCGCCAACCGCCTCGTCGCGCTCGTCCTGGGCGCGGCGCTGATCGCCACGGTGCTGTTCATCCTGGTCGATGTGGTGCTGCGCAAGCTGGGTGCGGGCTCGCTCGGCGGCTCGGACGAGCTCTCGGGCTATGTCATGGCCGCGGTGGCAAGCTGGGGCCTCGCCTGCGCATTGGTCGAGCGGGCGCATGTCCGCATCGACGTGCTGCGGCTGCGCCTGACCGCACCCGGGCGCGCGCTGATGGACATCTTCGCGATGATCGTCACCAACGGCATCGTGCTGCTGATCGCCTGGCATTGCTGGCCGGTGCTGGCCAAGACGCTGGCGCGCGGCTCGCGGGCGAACACCCCGCTCGAGACGCCGCTGTGGATCCCGCAGGGGATCTGGTTTGCCGGCTGGGCCTGGTTTGCCGTCAGCGCGACCGCGCTGACGCTGATCGGGCTGGCCTATTTCCTCTCCGGCCAGCGCGCGCGCTTCGACGCGACGCTGGGCCTCGGGTCGGAGCTTGACGCATGATCTGGACCGTTGCCGTTTCGCTGCTGGGGCTGATGGCCCTGTCGATCCCGGTGGGCATCGTGCTCTTCGTGCTGGGCATCGGGGTCGGGCAGTTCTATTCCGCCTTCCCGCTGCTGCGCGGGCTCGGCCAGGTGGTCTGGTCCTCCTCCGCCTCGGCGACGCTGATCGCGATTCCGCTCTTCGTCCTGCTGGGCGAGATTCTGGTCCGCGGCGGGGTGGCCGCGCGCACCTATGGCGCGCTCGACAAATGGCTGAGCTGGCTGCCGGGCGGGCTGGTGCATGCCAATATCGCCACCGCGACGATGTTCTCGGCCACCTCGGGCTCGTCGGTGGCGACCGCCGCCACCGTCGCCACCGTGGCGATGCCGCAGGCCGAGCGGCTGAACTATGACCCGAAACTCTTCTCGGGCGCGATCGCCGCGGGCGGCACGCTCGGCATCCTGATCCCGCCCTCGATCAACCTGATCGTCTATGGCTTCCTGACCGAGACCTCGATCCCGCAGCTGTTCTCGGCGGGGCTGGTGCCGGGTGTGCTGATGGCGCTGGCCTTCGTTGCCGTCACCGCGGCGATCTGCACGGTGCGGCCGGACCTTGGCGGCCCGTCGCGCCGCTTCAGCTGGGGCGAGCGGCTGGCGAGCCTGGTGCAGCTGGTGCCGATCGTGATCCTCTTCACCGTGGTCATCGGCTCGATCTATGCCGGCTGGGCCACGCCCACGGAATCGGCGGCAATCGGGGTCGCCATCGCGGCGCTGATCGCGGTGGGGCTGGGTGACGGGCTGAGCCTGCGCACCCTTGGCGCCGCGCTGACCGGCACGGTGCGGATCTCGGCGATGATCATGCTGGTGATCACCGGCGCCTATTTCCTGAACTTCGCGATGACCTCGGCGGGGCTTGGCCGCGAGCTTGGCGCGATGATCCGCGGCTCCGGCCTGTCGCCCTTCGGCACGCTGCTGCTGGTGGTGGCGCTCTATCTCGTCCTTGGCTTCTTCATCGAGACGCTGTCGCTGATGGTGGCGACGATCCCGATCGTGGTGCCGATCATCGCCGGGCTTGGCTATGACAAGGTCTGGTTCGGGGTGCTGATGATCGTGCTGATCGAGATGGCGCTGATCACCCCGCCGGTCGGGCTGAACCTCTTCGTGGTGCAAAGCACGCGGCGCAACGGCACGATGAACGAGGTGATCCTCGGCGCGATCCCCTATGTGCTGGTGATGCTGTGCATGATCGCGGCGCTGATCGCGCTGCCTTCGCTCGCGCTCTGGCTGCCCTCCCACCTCTGATTTCCTGAAAGGACGCACCGATGCGTTTCATCAACGGCGAGTCGCCGATCGACCTCGATTTCTCTCATCTCGTCGTTGCCGGCTGGACCGGGCGCGACCAGAAGGCCATCGCCCATCACATCGACGAGCTGGCGGCGCTTGGCGTCGCGCCGCCCTCGGCGACGCCGCTTTACTACCGCGTTGCCGCCGCGACGCTGACCACCGCGCCGCGGATCGAGGTGGTGGGCACGGGCTCCTCGGGCGAGGTCGAGCCGATGGTGGTGCAGCATGGCGCGCGCCGCTTCCTCGGCCTTGGCTCCGACCACACCGACCGCGTGCTCGAGGCGCATTCGGTGGCGCTGTCGAAGCAGGTCTGCGCCAAGCCCTGTGCCGCCGCGCTCTGGCCCTGGGAGGAGGTCGAGGATCATCTCGACCGGCTGGTCTGCGAAAGCTGGATCTTCGAGAACGGCAGCTGGGTCGCCTATCAGGCGGGCACGCTCGCCTCGATCCGGCCGCTGGCCGAACTGGCCGCCGGGGCGGGGCTGAACGTGCTCGGCATCGACGGGCCGGTGGCGATGCTGTGCGGCACCTTCGGCGCGGCGGGCGGGGTGCGGCCGGCGCGCCGCTTCCGGATGCGGCTGAGCGACCCCGACCGCGCCCGCGCGATCGGACACGAGTATGAAACCATCGTTCTGCCCGAGGTGGCCTGAGATGAGCGCTTTCCTGACCCGCGTCGAAGACGCGATCGCCCGGACCGAGGCGCTGCCCGCCGCGACCCGCCGGGCGATCTTCACCGAATTCACCCCGGCGCGGATCCGCGCCGAGGCGGCCGCGCTTGAGGCCCGCGCCGCGGCGGGCGAGGCGATGCCGCTGTTCGGCACGCTGATCTCGGTCAAGGACCTTTACGACGAGGCCGGGCAGGTCACCGGCGCGGGCTCGCGCCTGCTGGCCGAGCGCGGCAGCGTGGCGGCACAGGATGCCGTCGCCGTCGCCCGGCTGCGCCGCGCCGGCGCGCTGATCTTCGGCCGCACCTCGATGTCGGAATTCGCCTATTCCGGCGTCGGGCTGAACCCCCATCACGGCACGCCCGAAAGCGCGCTCGCGGCCGGGGTGATCCCGGGCGGCTCGTCCTCGGGCGCGGCGGTAAGCGTCGCCCTTGGCCTGTGCGACGCGGCGCTTGGCACCGACACCGGCGGCTCGCTGCGGATTCCGGCGGCAGCGAACGGGATCTGGGGGATGAAGCCGAGCGCCGATCTGATCGACGCGACCGGCATCTTCCCGCTCGCCCCCACCTTCGACAGCGCTGGCGCGATGGCGGCAACGCCCGCCCTGCTGCGGCAGGTGATCGAGGGGATGGCGGGCGCCTCGCTGGACGCCCCCGTGCCCGGCCGGCTGCGTCTCGGCCTGCCGACCGGCGCCTTCACCGAAGGGCTTTCGCCCGAGGTCGCGACGCTTTTTGCCGCCGAGACGGCACGGATCGCGGCGCTTGGCCACGAGCTGGTGCCGGTCGAGATGGCCGAGATCGGTGCCGGCATCGGGCTGAACAAGATCATCGTCGCGGCCGATGCGCTGGCGATCCACCACGCCGACCTCGCGCGGCTGGAAACCGTCGGCGACCCGCGCGTGCTGTCGCGCATCCGCTTTGCGCTGACGCTGGCACCGGGGGCGCTCGACGATGCGCTCAGTGAGCGCGCGCGGCTTGTCGCGCTCTTCGCGGCACGGATGCAGGGGCTCGATGCGCTCGTCGTGCCGACGCTGATGCAGCTGCCGCCGACGATCGCCGCGGTCGAGGCGGATTTCGACGCGCTGAACGCGGCGATGCTGCGCAACACCTCGCTGGTGAACCTCGTCGACGGTTGCGCCGTGGCGCTGCCCACCCCGGGGGCCGCGCCGCGCTGGTCGATGACGATGCTGGTGGGCCGCAAGGGCACCGACGCGGCGCTGCTGGCCGCGGCGACGGCGCTCGCGTGAGGCGATGATGACCGAGGACGCGCCCCTGTCGCCCGAGCTTCTGCCCGCCGGCCCCGACGGGATCGAGCTGCGCTTTGCCCGCCAGCCCGAGCCCGCGGCGATGGCGGCGGTGCAGGTGCTGGCGGCCGAGATCGCCGCGGCCCCGCCCGCGGGGCTGCGCGAGCTGGTGCCGGGGCTCGTCTCGGTGCTGCTGCGGCTTGATCCTGCGTCGGTGGCGGCGGTCGGGCCGGGGCTTCTGGCCCGGGCCCGCGCCATTGCCGCGACCCGTCCGGCGCTGCCCGCGCCGACCCGGCGCTGGACGATCCCGGCGGCCTTCGGCGGCGCCGAGGGGCCGGATCTGGCCGCGGTGGCGGCGCGCCTCGGCCAGAGCGAAGCGGCCGCCGCGGCCCAGATCTGCGCGGCGGAGCTGCGGGTGCTGACCATCGGTTTCGCCCCCGGCCAGCCCTATATCGGGTTGCTGCCCGAGGCCTGGAACCTGCCGCGCCTGCCCGAACTCACGCCCAGCGTGCCGGCCGGCGCGCTGGTCGTCGCGGTGCGGCAACTGGTGCTCTTCGGTGCCGCCTCGGCGACCGGCTGGCGGCAGGTGGCGCAGGTGGCCTTCCGCCCGTTCCGCCCCGAGCGGGCCGAGCCGATGCCGCTGCGCGCGGGCGACGCGATCCGTTTCGTGCCGGCGCCCGCCGAGCAGATCGCGGCGCTTGCGGGCGACCCGCAGGGCCTTGGCGGGGCCCGGCTGGAGGTTCTGACATGAGCACGCTCACCCTTCACCGCGTCGACGGCATCGTCACCGTGCAGGACATGGGCCGGCCCGGCCATCTGGCGCAGGGCCTGTCGCGCGGCGGTGCCGCCGACCGTCTGGCGCTGATCGAGGCGGCGGCGCTTCTGGGCGCCCGCGCGCCGCTTGCCGGGCTCGAGATGGCTGGCGCCGGCGGGGTCTTCTCGGTCGATGCACCGATGCGCGTGGCGCTGACCGGCGCGCCGATGGCGGCGACGCTGGACGGCGCCCCGCTGCGCTGGAACGCCACGCACCGGATCGAGCCGGGCGCGCGGCTGCGCATCGCCGGCGCCGAGGCCGGGGTCTATGGCTATCTGGTGCCGGCGGGCGGGCTGGCGACGCCCGACTGGCTGGGCAGCCGCGCCGCGCATCTGGCGATCGGCATCGGCGCGCCGCTGGCCGCGGGCGCGGTGCTCGCCGTGACCCCTGACCCCGCGCCCGAGACCGAGGCCCGGGGCATCGCCGCCCTGCCCCGCTTTCAGGGCGGCACCGCGCGGCTGATGGACGGGCCGCAGACCGGGCTCTTCGACGCCGAGACGCTTGCGGCCTTCTGCGCCACCGCCTTTTGCCGCGGCGCGCGCGGCAACCGGCAGGGCGTGCAGCTGAGTGCCGGGGCGCGCTTTGTCGCGGCGGAGGCGGCGGGGCTGGCCTCCGACCTGATCGGGCCGGGGGATGTGCAAAGCACCGGCGACGGCGTGCCCTATGTGCTGCTTGCCGAATGCCAGACCGTCGGCGGCTATCCGCGCCTTGGCACGGTGGTGGCCGAGGACCTGCCGCTGATCGCGCAGGCGGCGCCGGGCACGGTGCTGCGCTTTCGCCGCGTGGGGGCCGAGGAGGCCGCCCGCGCCTGCCGCGACGAGACGGTGTTGTTGCGCGAGGCGGCAGCGCGCTGTAGCAGCCTGATCCGGGACCCGGCATTGATCCCGGACCTTCTGTCCTATCAGCTGATCGGCGGGGTGACCCGCGGCGACGACCTGGAGCGAGACGATGCGCGTTGACCTGAATGCGGACATGGGCGAGGGCTTCGGCCCCTGGCGGATGGGCGATGACGCGGCGCTTCTGGGCGTGGTGACCTCGGCCAATATCGCCTGCGGCATGCACGCGGGCGACGCGAACGTGATGGCCGGGGTGATGCGGGCGGCGGCGGCGCAGGATGTGGGCATCGGCGCGCATCCGGGCTTTGCCGATCTGCAGGGCTTTGGCCGGCGGCGGCTGAAGCTCTCGGCCGAGGAGCTGGCGAACCTTGTCGCCTATCAGCTTGGCGCGGCGCAGGGGATGGCGCGGCTTGCCGGCACCCGGGTGCGGCACCTGAAGCTGCACGGGGCGTTGTCCAACATGGCGGCCGAGGATGCGGCGATTGCGCGCGCCTGCTATGGCGCGGCGCAGGCGCTTGATCCCGAGATCATTCTGGTCGCGCAGGCGGCGACCGCGATGGAGGCGGTGGCGCGCGAAATGGGCGCAAACTGGGTTGGCGAGATCTTTGCCGACCGCGCCTATAATGACGACGGTACGCTGCTCGACCGCAGCCGCCCGGGCGCGGTGCTGCACGATCCGGCCGAGGTCGGCCGGCGCATGGAAGAGATGATCCGTGCCGGCGCGATCATCACCGCAAGCGGCGCCCGGCTGCCGGCCCGCATCGACACGATCTGCGTGCATGGCGACAGCCCGGCGGCGGTCGCGATGGCGGGGTCGCTGCGCGCCCATCTCGAGACGGCGGGGATCGCCGTCACCCGGTTCTGAGACAGCGCCCCCCGGCGCGGTGGCCGGAGGGCGGGGTTTCAGGCGGCGGGGCGGGCGGCGGCAATCGCCGCCTCGATCACCCGGCGGTCGCCGATCTGGTTGGCGAGCAGCAGCGCGAGCTTGGCCCAGACCTTCAGACTGTCCTCCTCGCTCAGCCCCTCGTGCAGCGCGACGAGGGATTGATAGAGGTCGTCATGCCCGTTCAGATTGGGCGTCAGGGTCAGTGCAGACATGCGTCACCTTTCAGCAGGGCGCCGCGGGCACGCGCCAGCGCGGCGGCGATGGCCTCGGTCGTGGGGTGCTGCCAGCGCGCCGCCACATATTGATCGGGGCGCACCAGCACCGCGCCCCCCTCGGGCAGCGCGAGCCGCTCGGCCGCAAGGCCAGACACCTCGAACCGCGCAAGCCCCTCGGGCGCCGCGCCGGTCCAGCCGTGGCTGAGCAGCACGAAATCGTCACCAAGCGCATCGAGCAGCCAGCCGTCTTCCAGCGGCGCATCGAGCACCGGGCTGCCCGGCGGCACGCCGCCCGCCCAGGTCTCGGCATCGGGGGTCGAGAGCTCGGATGCCGGATAGCTGACCGCCGTCGACAGCCGCCCCGAGTTCACGAAGGGGCGGGCAAAGGCATGCTCGCCCGCGAGTTCGAGCACCGCGTCGCGCAGCGCCCGGCTCGCCGTCGATTTCGGCGTCAGGAAATCGGTCGAGCGGGTCGAGTTCAGGATGTTCTCGTCCGCGGTGGCGATCGCCTCATCATTATAGGTCTCGATCAGCGCCGCATCGGCCGTGCCGCGCAGCACGAGGTCGAGCTTCCAGCCGAGGTTGTCGATATCGGCAAAGCCGCCGTTGCAGCCGCGCGCGCCGAAGGGCGAGACCAGATGCGCGGAATCGCCGGCGAAGATCACCCGCCCATGCACGAAGCGCGCCATGCGCCGGCACTGGAAGGTGTAGACCGAATACCATTCGCGCTCGAAGGCGACGCCCTCGCCCAGCATCGCGCGCACGAAGGGCTCGACGTTCTCGGGGCGGATCGCCGCCTCGCGGTCGATGTTCCAGCCAAGCTGGAAATCCAGCCGCCAGACATCGTCGGGCTGGCGGTGCATCAGCGCCGAGCGGCCGGGGTTGAACGGCGGGTCGAACCAGAACCAGCGCTCGGGCGGCATCTCGTGCGTCATCCGGATGTCGGCAATGAGGAAGTTGTCCTCGAACACCCGGCCCTCGAAATCGAGGCCCATCCGGTCGCGCACGGTCGAGCGCGCGCCGTCGCAGGCGATCAGCCAACCGGCCTGCAGCCGATAGCCCTGCCCGCCGGCGCGCACATCAAGCGTCACGCCCTCGGCCGCGGGCGTCACCTCCTCGACCGCATGGCCCCAGCGGATCTCCACGTTGGGCAGTTTCGACACTTCGTCGAGCAGGTAGTCCTCGACGTAATACTGCTGGATGTTGACGAAGCCCGGGCGCTTCTGGTCCTTCACCGGCAGCATGTCGAACTGATAGACCGGTGCATCGTCACCGCCCCAGAACACCTTGCCGATGTTCCACACGACGCCCTTGTCGGTCACCGCATCGCCCGCGCCGAGCCGGTCGAGAATGTCGAGCGAGCGCTTCGAGAAGCAGATCGCCTTCGAGCAATGGGCGACGAAATCGAGCCGGTTCAGCACCGTCACCGCATGCCCGCGCCGGCCGAGGTCGAGCGCCATCGCCAGACCCACCGGCCCGGCGCCGACGATGACCACCGGCGCGCTCTCCGTTTCGGTGGCCGGCGCCGGGGTGGCGCCGATCTCCTTGTAGACGGGAATTCCCGCAACGTTTGCCATGATCTCCTCCCTCGTCCGCGCTCAGCCCTGCAGCTTCGCCCAGACCTCGCGGTCGCGCTCGGCGGTCCAGATGCGGGGGGTCTCGATGCCGTCGAACTCGTCCCACAGGCGCTGCACGTCGAAGGGCAGGCAGTGCTCGAAGATCGGCCATTGGCCGAAGTCGGGGGCGAGCGCGGCATGGGTCGCCTCGAACGCCTCCTTCAGCGTGCCGCCGGCGCGGTGGACGGGGCCGACATTCTCGATCATGCCATTGAGGAACTTGCGGGTCTGCTCGACCGCCGCATCGGTTTCCGCGACGCCGCGCGCCACCGCGCCGCGGCCGCCGATCAGGTTCTCCGACTGATAGGCCTTGACCGCATCGAGGGTCTTCGTCGCCCAGTCGAAGTGATAGGCGTCGCCGGTGTAAAGCGCGGCCTTCGCCTCGACGAGGTCGCCGGCGAAAAGGGTGCGGGTCTTGTCGTGCCAGACCACGATGTCGCCGCCGGTATGGCCGCGGCCGAGGAAGCGCAGATCCAGCGTGCCGCGGTCGCCGCCAAGCGGGATCGAGTATTCCGTGTCGAAGGTGATCGTCGGCCAGGTCAGCCCGGGCACCTCGTCGGCGTTCTTCGCGAGCCGCGGCATCCGCCCGAACTCGCTTTTCCAGTCCTGCTCGCCGCGTTCGGCCACCAGATCGCGCGAGGCGTTCGACATGATGATGTCGCCCGCCTCAAAGGCCGAGGCGCCGAGCACCCGCACCGCATGGTAATGCGTCAGGATCAGATAGCGCACCGGCTTGTCGGTCTCTTCGCGCAGGATCTTCAGCCAGTCGCGCGAGGCCGAGGGGGTGGCGCGCGATTCGATCGCGACGAGGAAATCCTCGCCTTCGATCGCGCCGACGTTCGGGTCACCCTCGGCGGTCAGCGCATAGACGCCCTCGCCGAGGATTTCCAGCGTATCGGCCTTGACTGCGGTATCGGCCGAGGATGCGAAAGGTTTCGTCATGGGTCTCCCTCCCCTTGATTTCTTGCGTTCTCACGCTCTAGATCGTTTCTAGGGAAACGAAATCGGGCCGTCTGTCAGCAGATCTGAGGACAGGCCGGAAAGGGAGGATCGGATGCAGACGGCTGGGTTGATCGACCCGGACCGGGCGGCGCTTCTGCTCGAGGCGCGCGACCCGGCCCTGTTCGCCGAGCGGCTGCTCGGGCTTGCGCATTCCGCGACCGGGGTCGAGGAGCTGTTCGCCTATCGCGTGGGGGACGGCGCGCCGCAGGCGCTCGCCTCGTCGAGCGGGCTTGGCGATGTGCGCGAGCGGGCCGAGGCCTATGCGCGGCGCTTCCATGCCTCGGACCCGGCGGCGGCGGCGCGCCGCGCGGCGCGTCCGGGCAGCGGCTTTGCCTGCCGCATTCCGGCAGAGGCGATCGAGCTCGGTGCCTATCGCCGGCTGTGTTTCGAGCGGCCGCGCTTTGCCGAGAAGATCTGCTTCGGCTGGCGCAAACCCGAGGCGACGACGGTCGTCACCTTCTATGCCCGTTCGGGCGGCGCCGCGCCCGACATGGCGCAGCTTGGCGCGCTGGCGCAGCTGGCGATCACCGGGCTCACCCGCAACGCCGCGCCCGCGGTGCCGCTCGTCGAGGAGGTCGAGCGCCGCCTTGCCGCCGCCCACCCCAGCCTCACCGGGCGCGAGCGTGGCGTCTGCGCCCGCAGCCTGGCCGGCGAGACCGCGCGCGAGATCGGTCACGCCCTTGGCCTCAGCCCGGCGACCGTGCTGACCTATCGCCAGCGCGCCTATCAGAAGCTTGGTCCTTCCAGGGCGAACGACCTGCTTGCCGCGGTGATGGGCTAGGGCTCACCCGGGGGTTGATTCTTCGGCCCGCCCGGGGCAAATGTTGCATTTGAAACAGTTTTTCGGGGTGGGCGGGGGCCGTCATGCGGATTGAGGCGTTTTTTCCCTACAGGCTGGCCGTGGTGGCCGAGGCCTTCTCGCGCCAGCTGGTGGCCGTTTACGGCCGCGAATACGGGCTGTCGCGCGAGGAATGGCGGCTGCTGTTCCTGCTCGAGGATGCCGGCTCGCTCGATTCGCTGCAGCTCGCGCAGCGCACCTCGCTCGACAAGGTGCAGGTCAGCCGGGCGGCGTCGCGGCTCGAGGAAAAGGCGCTGATCACCCGCACCGTGCTGGGCTCTGACCGGCGGCTGCGCAATTACGCGATCACCGAGGCCGGGCGCGACCTCTTCCGCCGCGCCTTCGATCAGGTCGGTGCGCGGGCGGAGGAGATCCTCGAGGCGATGCCGGCGCGCGACCGGGCGGCGCTTGAACGTGGGGTCGCGGCGCTGGACCGGGCGATCGCCAGGGTCACCGAGCCCGAGACCGGCCACGGCACCGCCTTCCCGCGCCCGGGCCCGATCGAGGATTAACCCTCGCCCGCGAGCCGGGTCAGCGCCGCGGCAAAGGCTTCTGCCCCGGGGCCGAGTTCGGCGCAAAGCTCGGCCTGGAACCGCGCCGCGATCGCGCCAAGCCGCGCCATCAGCGCCTCGCCCTCGGGCGTCAGTTCCAGCACGATCAGCCGCCGGTCGGTCTCGTGCCCCGACTTGCGCAGCCAGCCCGCCACCTCGAGCCGCGACGCCGCGCGGCTGACCACCGACTTGTCGAGGGCGACACGCTCGTGGATGTCGCGCACGCTGACCGAGCCCGAGCGCGCAAGATGCGCCAGCACCCGCCATTCCGGGATCGTCAGCCCCGCCTCGGCCTCGTAAAGCGCGGCGAATCGCCGGCTGACCCGCGCCGCTGCGACGCTGAGCCGATAGGGCAGGAACCCGTCCAGATCGAAGCTCATCGGCCCCTCCTTTTGCCGCCAGATCAGCAGAAATTCGTTGCGCGAACAACGACAAATGCGCGGGCCGCGAAATCCCCGTTGACATCGTTGCATCAACAACGACATGTTCGTTGCAGAAGCAATGACTTTCATCTGCGAAGGGAGGACGTGGAATGACCAGCCAGACGCTGCCCGCGGGCATGATCCGCGCGACCGGCACGACCGGCACGCACGAGGGCTACATGCCCGGTTTCGGCAATGATTTCGAGACCGAGGCCCTGCCCGGCGCGCTGCCGCAGGGGCAGAACAGCCCGCAGAAATGCAATTACGGCCTTTACGCTGAACAGCTCTCGGGCACCGCCTTCACCGCGCCGCGCGGCCAGAACGAGCGCACGTGGTGCTATCGCATCCGGCCCTCGGTCAAGCACACCGGCCGCTTTGCCGAGATCGACGTGCCCTATTGGAAGACCGCGCCGAACGTGGTGCCGAAGGTGACGAGCCTTGGCCAGTATCGCTGGGACCCGGTGCCGATGCCGGCCGAGGGCGAGGCGCTGACCTGGATCACCGGCATGCGCACGATCACCACCGCGGGCGACGTGAACACCCAGGTCGGCATGGCGAGCCACATCTACCTCGTCACCCGCTCGATGCAGGACGAATACTTCTTCTCGGCCGACAGCGAGCTGCTGGTGGTGCCGCAGGAGGGCCGGCTGCGGTTCTGCACCGAGCTTGGCGTGATCGACCTCGAGCCCAAGGAAATCGCCATCCTGCCGCGCGGCCTCGTCTATCGGGTCGAGGTGCTGGAAGGCCCCGCCCGCGGCTTCGTGTGCGAGAACTACGGCCAGAAGTTCGACCTGCCCGGCCGTGGCCCGATCGGCGCGAACTGCCTCGCCAACCCGCGCGACTTCAAATGCCCCGTCGCCGCCTTCGAGGACCGCGAGGCGCGTTCGCGCGTGGTCATCAAGTGGTGCGGCAGTTTCCACGAGACCTGGATCGACCACAGCCCGCTCGACGTCGTCGCCTGGCACGGGAACTACTGTGCCTACAAATACGACCTGCGCACCTACAGCCCGGTGGGTTCGATCCTGTTCGACCATCCCGACCCGTCGATCTTCACCGTGCTGACCGCGCCCTCGGGCCAGGAAGGCACCGCTAACATCGACTTCGTGCTGTTCCGCGATCGCTGGATGGTGGCCGAACACAGCTTCCGCCCGCCGTGGTATCACAAGAACATCATGTCCGAGCTGATGGGCAACATCTATGGCATCTATGACGCCAAGCCGAAGGGCTTCGTCCCGGGCGGCATGAGCCTGCACAACTGCATGCTGCCGCACGGGCCCGACCGCGCCGCCTTCGAGCATGGCTCGACCGAGCCGATGGTGCCGGTCTATCAGGCCGAGACGATGCAGTTCATGTTCGAGACCCGCTTCCCGCAGCACCTGACCGCCTTCGCCGCGACCGAGGCGCCGATGCAGGACGATTACATCGACTGCTGGGACAGTCTCGAGAAGAAGTTCGACGGCACCCCCGGGGTGAAGTAGGGCCCTGCCCTCCCGCAACGGCAACCGGACGGCCGGGCGCATCGCGCCCGGCCGTTTTCCGTCATCGCCTTGAAACATTGGCGCGAGACGCCGCCTTCCACCATGATTTCGTTTCATGTGACACAAGTTTTTCGCCATTTTGCGGCGCAGATGCATCTTTGACGGTTGCAAATGAAACAAGTCGTGGTAAGGATTCGGCTCAGCGACACGGCCTGCGCACCATTGCCGCGGGCCTGTCCGGGGGGATCCAAGACAGGAGACGGATGGTGCCGACGGTGGACAAGCCGTTGCGCAGCTGGATTGCGGCTGCCAACGAAGCGGGATGCGATTTCCCGGTGCAGAACCTGCCCTACGGGGTGTTCTCGACCGCAGGCACGGCGCCGCGCTGTGGCGTGGCGATCGGGGACCGCATCCTCGATCTGGCCGCCTGCGAGGCGCGCGGGCTGATCGACGCGCAGGGCGCCTTCGCGGAGCCCGCGCTCAATGCCTTCATCGCGCAGGGCCGCGCCAAATGGGCCGAGATCCGCGCCCGCCTGATCGAGATTCTGGCCGAGGGCGGCGACGAGACCGCGCCCACCGTGGCGATGGCCGAGGCCACGCTGCACCTGCCGGTCAAGGTCACCGAATTCACCGATTTCTACGCTTCGAAGAACCACGCCTTCAACGTCGGCGTGCTGTTCCGCGGCCCCGAGAATGCGCTGCCGCCGCAGTGGACGCACATGCCGATCGGCTATAACGGCCGCGCCTCGTCGGTGGTCGTCACCGGCACCCCGATCCGCCGCCCGATGGGGCAGGTGAAGGGCGAGACGGGGCCGGTCTGGTCGCCCTGCCGCCGGCTGGATCTCGAACTCGAACTCGGCGCCATCGTCGGCGCCGACAGCCAGATGGGCGAGCGCGTCAGCGTCGCCGAGGCCGACGCGATGATCTTCGGCTATGTGCTGCTGAACGACTGGTCGGCGCGCGACATCCAGGCCTGGGAATATGCGCCGCTCGGGCCGTTCCAGTCGAAGGCGCTCGGCACCACCATCGGCGCCTGGATCGTGCCGCAGGCGGCGCTCGAGCCCTTCCGCTGCGCCGGGGCCGAGCGGGTGAACCCGCTGCTGCCCTATCTGCAGGAGGACAAGCCCGGCTTCTTCGACCTGACCATCGGCTGGACGATGAACGGCGCGCCGATGGGGCGGACGAATTACAACGTGATGTATTACTCGAGCGCACAGCAGCTCGCCCATCACACCGAATCGGGCTGCCCGATGCGGGTGGGCGACCTGCTCGGCTCCGGCACGATCTCGGGGCCGAGCCCCGACCAGACCGGCGCGCTGCTCGAGATGACCCAGGCCGGCAAGCTGCCGGTGACGGTGAACGGCGAGCCCCGCACCTTCATCGAGGATGGCGACGAGATCGGCCTTTATGCCTTTGCCGAGGGCGCGGGCTATCGCATCGGCTTCGGCCCCTGCACCGGGCGGATCACGCCCGCGAAGGCCTGACATGACGATGCAGGTCCCGGTCACCGAGGTCGTGCTTTACGACTACTGGCGGTCCTCGGCCTCGTATCGGGTGCGGATCGCGCTCGGGCTGAAGGGCGTGCCCTTCGCCCGGGTGCCGGTCGATCTGGTCGCCGGCGCGCAGCGCACGCCCGCCCATCTGCGGGTCAATCCGCAGGGGCTGGTGCCGGCGCTGGCGATCGACGGCCACCTGCTGACGCAGTCGCTCGCGATCCTCGAATATCTCGAGGAGACCCGCCCCGCCGCGCCGCTGCTGCCCGAGGGCGAGGAGGCGCGCGCCCATGTCCGCGCCCTTGCCCTCGCGCTCGCCTGCGAGGTGCATCCGGTCTCGAACCTCGGTGTTCTGGCCCGGGTCGAGCGGCTGGCCGGCCCCGAGGCGCGGGCAGGCTGGAACCACGACAACATCGAGGCGGGCCTTGCCGCCTTCGAGAGGATGCTCGACCATCCGGGCTTCACCGGGCAGTTCTGCCACGGTGACACCCCGGGCATGGCCGACTGCACGCTGATCCCCCAGCTTTACAACGCCACCCGCTGGGGGGTGGGCTTCGATCATCTTGCGCGCATTTCCGCCGTGGCGCGGTCCTGCGCCGCGCTGCCTGCCTTCGCGGCCGCGCACCCCGATCAATTCGACCCTTCGCGGGAGGCGAAGGCCATTCAGGGAGAGAACCGATGAAATCGCTGAAACTGGCGCTTGCGGCGCTGCTGCTGACCTCGGCCCCGGCGCTGGCCGAGGAGCTGATCATGTCGTCCTGGCTGCCGCCGAAGCATCCGGTCGTGGTCAACGCCTTCAAGCCCTGGGCGAAGGAAGTCGAGAAGGTGACCGACGGCCGCGTCACCGTGCGGATCATGGGCAAGCCGCTCGGCAGCCCGCCGGCGCATTTCGACATGGCCCGCGACGGCGTGGCCGACATCACCTACGGCCTGCATTCCTTCACCGAGGACAACCGCTTCAACCGCGCCCGTCTGGGCCAGTTCAGCTTCCTCGGCGATGACGCGATCGCGAATTCCAAGGCCTATTGGAAGATCTACGGCGGCGAGCTGAACGCGGCCGAGGAGCACAAGGGCACCCATATCCTCGGCCTCTTCATGCATGGCCCGGGTCTGCTGCACAACAACAAGCGCAAGATCGAGACGCCGGCCGATTTCGCCGGGCTGAAGCTGCGCGTGCCGGGCGGCTATGTCGGCGATCTGGTTTCCGCGCTTGGCGCGACGCCGCTCTTCATGTCCTCGACCGAGGTCTATGAGAAGCTGTCGCGCGGGGTGATCGACGGGGTGGCCTTCACCTATGAATCGATGACCGCCTTCAACCTCACCGATTACATCAAGTATTCGATGACCGTGCCCGGCGGGATCTACAACACCACCTGGTTCTTCGTGGTGAACGAGGCGAAATGGGAGAAGATCTCGCCCGAGGACCGCGCCGCGATCGACGCGATCTCGGGCGAGGCCTTCGCCGAGCGCGTGGGCAAGGCCTGGAACGACGCCGACACCAAGGCGCGCGAGGTGATCGGCGACAAGGTCGACTTCTACGAGGCCTCGCCCGAGGTGCTCGCCGCGATGAAGACCGAGGCCGACAAGCTGGAGAACAGCTGGGCGGCGACGCTGGGCGACGGCTATGACGGCAAGGCCGCGCTCGCCGAGTTCCGCAAGATGACCGGGGTGACGCTGGAATGAGCGCTCAGGCCCAGGGCGGCGCGGAGAACGCGCCGCACGACATGATCCCGGGCCGCACGCCGCATCGGCACACGGCCTGGTATCGGGCGCTGGCGGTGGTGGCCGCGGTGCTGATCGCGCTGATGATCGGGGTGACCTGCATCGACGTGGTGGGGCGATACCTCTTCAACCACCCGTTCGGCGGCGCCTACGAGCTGACGCAGATCCTGCTCGCGGCGCTCGTCTTCGTGGCACTGCCGCTGACCAGCGCCGACGGCGGCCATGTCGAGGTGGACCTTGCGCTCCACCTCTTTCCGCGCCCGGTGCAGCGCGGGCTGGGCCGGCTTGCCGGCCTCGTCTCGGCGCTGGCGCTCGGCTTCTTCTGCTGGCGGCTCTTCGGGCTTGGCCTGACGCAGCTGCACGAGGGCACGCGCAGCTCCTCGCTCGCGCTGCCGATGGCGCCGCTTGCCTTCATCGCGGCCGCAAGCTGCGGCTTTTCCGCGCTCGTGCTGATCCTGCGCCGGGAGGACTGAATGACCGTTTCCCTGATCGCCTTCGCCATCCTTCTGGCCATGGTCTTCCTGCGCGTGCCGATCGCCTTCGCCATGGCGATCGTCGGTGGCATCGGCTTTGGCATCCTGCGGGGCTGGGAGCCGGCGGGCGCGATGGTCGGCAATGCGGTCTACGAGACCGGGCTGAACTATTCGCTCTCCGTGGTGCCGCTCTTCATCTTCATGGGCAATGTGCTGGCGGGATCGGGCATCGCGCAGGGGCTGTTCGCCGCCGCCGACCGGATCTTCGGCCGGATGCGCGGCGGGCTCGCGATGGCGACGGTGCTGTCGTGCGGCGGCTTCTCGGCGGTCTGCGGCTCGTCGCTTGCCACCGCGGCGACGATGTCGAAGGTGGCGATGCCCTCGATGCGGCGCTTCGGCTATTCCGACAGCCTCGCCACCGGCGCGATCGCCGCGGGCGGCACGCTCGGCATCCTGATCCCGCCCTCGGTGGTGCTGATCCTCTTCGGCCTGCTGACCGAGGCCGATATCGGCAAGCTCTTCCTCGCCGGCATCATCCCGGGCGTGGTCGGCATCCTCGGCTATCTGCTCGCCGTCATGGTCGCGGTGCGGCTGAAGCCCGATCTGGCGCCCAAGGTCGGCGAGGTGCATCCGATGACGCGCCGCGACGTGATCTCGGTGCTGGCCGTCACCGCGCTCTTCGTCTTCATCATGGTCGGGATCTATGGCGGCCTCTTCACGCCGATTGAGGCCGCGGGCATGGGTGCCGCCGCCGCGCTGGTCATCGCCTTCGCCACCGGCGGCATGACCCGCGGCGCGCTCTGGACCGCGTTTCTCGACAGCGCCACCGCCTCGGCGATGATCTTCGCGATCATCATCGGCGCCGAGATCTTCAGCAATTTCGTCACCTTCGCCGGCCTGCCCGACAGCCTGACGGAGATCGTCGAGGGCCTGGGCCTCTCGCCCTGGCTGGTGATGCTGCTGATCGTGGCGATCTATCTGGTGCTCGGCTGCTTCCTCGAGAGCCTGTCGATGATCCTGCTGACCGTGCCGGTGTTCTATCCGGTGATCTCGAACCTCGATTTCGGCCTTGCGGTGCTGAGCGACCCGGAGGCGGTGGTGACCTGGTTCGCGATCATCGTCGTCGTGGTGACGGAAATCAGCCTGATCACCCCGCCGATCGGGATGAACGTCTTCGTGCTGCGCTCGGTTCTGCCCGATGTGCCGCTGCGCACGATCTTCCGCGGCGTCTACGTGTTCTGGCTGTCCGATATCCTCCGGCTGGCGCTGATCATCTTCGTGCCGTGGCTGTCGCTGTGGCTGGCGCATTAGCGCGCTTCTGACACCGCGGGCGGGCCCGTCCGGGGCCGCCCGCGCGCCGCTCAGCCCGCGGCAATCAGCGCCTTCAGATCGTCCTCGTTCAGCGTTTCCTTCTCGAGCAGGATCTGCGCCGCCCGTTCCAGAAGCGCGCGCTTGTCGCTCAGAAGCCGGACGGTCCGGTCGAAACTCTCGTCGATCAGCCGCTTCACCTCTTCGTCGATCAGCGCCGCGGTCTCGTCGGAATAGTCGTGCTGCTCGGCGAAATAGGGGTCTTCCGCCCCCATCATCGAATGGTGGTCCCGCTCGAGCGTCACATGGCCGAGCTTCTCGCTCATGCCGTAGCGGGTGACCATGGCGCGGGCGATGTCGGTCGCCTTCACCAGATCGTCCGAGGAGCCGGTCGAGATCTGGTCATAGATCACCTTTTCCGCCGCGCGCCCGCCCAGCAGCACCGCCATCTTGTTCTCGAGCTCGGTCCGGGTCATCAGGAAGCGGTCCTCGGTCGGGCGCTGGATCGTGTAGCCAAGCGCTCCCACCCCGCGCGGAATGATCGAGACCTTGTGCACCGGATCGACCCCGGGCAGCGACATCGCCACCAGCGCGTGGCCGATCTCGTGATGGGCGACGACGTCGCGCTCCTTCGGGTTGAGCAGGCGGTTGCGCTTCTCCAGCCCGGCGACGATCCGTTCCACCGCGTTGTTGAAATCCTCCATCGTCACCGCATCGCCGTCGCGCCGGGTGGCCAGAAGCGCCGCCTCGTTGACGAGGTTGGCCAGGTCGGCGCCGGTGAAACCCGGGGTCAGCGCCGCGATCTGCTCGGCCGAGACGTCCTTGGCGAGCGTCACCTTCTTCAGATAGAGCGCGAGGATCTGCAGCCGACCGACCTTGTCGGGGCGGTCGACCAGCACCTGCCGGTCGAAGCGGCCGGCGCGCAGCAGCGCCGGGTCGAGGATCTCGGGCCGGTTGGTCGCGGCCAGCAGCACCAGCCCCGAGGACGGGTCGAACCCGTCCAGCTCGACCAGAAGCTGGTTCAGGGTCTGCTCCTTCTCGTCATGCCCGCCCGACATCGGCCCGATGCCGCGCGCCCGGCCAAGCGCGTCGAGCTCGTCGATGAAGATGATCGCCGGGGCCCTGGTGCGGGCCTGCTCGAACAGGTCGCGCACCCGCGCCGCGCCGACGCCGACGAACATCTCGACGAATTCCGAGCCCGAGATCGAGAAGAACGGCACCCCCGCCTCGCCGGCGACAGCGCGCGCCAGCAGGGTCTTGCCGGTGCCCGGCGGCCCGACCAGCAGGATGCCCTTCGGCATGTGCCCGCCGAGCCGGCTGTAGTCCTTCGGGTTCTTCAGGAAATTGACAATCTCGACCAGTTCCGCCTTGGCCTCGTCCACCCCGGCGACGTCGGCGAAGGTGACGCCGGTGTCGGACTGCACGTAGACCCGCGCCTTCGACTTGCCGATCTGCATCAGCCCGCCGCCGATCCCGCCCTGCCCCATCCGGCGCATCAGGAAAATCCAGACCCCGAAGAACAGCGCCGTCGGCGCCACCCAAGACAGCAGATCGGACAGGAAATTGTTCTGCACCTCGCCGCTCACCACCACGCCCTGCGCCTGAAATTCCCGGGCGAGGTCGGGCTCGACCCGGGTGGTGACGAACATCGGCTTGCCGTCCCCGGGCGTCTTGTACTTGCCCTGGATGTACTGGTCCGAAACCGCGACCTCGGCGATCTTGCCCGCCTGCAGCTCGGTCTCGAACTGGCTGTAGGGGATCTGCTCGATCTGGGTGCTGCCGGCGTAGAAATACTGAAAGGCCGTCAGAAGGGCGAAGGCGGCCACCCAGTACCAGACGTGGAATTGAGTCGTCTTGTTCATGCCCGGTCTCCGTTTCGGTTCGCGCCATGCTATCCCCGTTGCCGCGTTCGCCGCCAGAGTGCAGGTGCCGAATCTGCGCCCCGATCAGGGGGTTGTGCGGAAAAGACGCGCGGTTTTCCCGCCCTCCGTGCCACAACCTTTCCGATCCTGCCGCCCCTGCTCGGCATACCCGGTTTTTGCCATGGGCGCATGACGGGCCCGGCGCCCGGCTGACGGCGGCGCGCTGTGGCGCCGCAGCTTGCCGAGATCTTCCGGCGCTACGGATACGAGGGCGCCGGCATCGGCGCCTTCGCGACGGAGACGGGGGCGGGCCGGAGCCGCCTCTGTCATTTCTCTCCCGGCGGCAAGGAAGAGATGGCCGCTGCCGTCGAGGCCTATTTCCGCTCCGGCCAGCGCATCTGCCTTGTCGGCGCCTTCGCGCTCGACGACGGGCGCACCCGCTTTTCCGGGCGGATCGAAAGCTATTTCGCCCGCTGGGGCGCGGCGCTGGCACAGTGCCTGCAGCGGGCGGGGTGGCCCGAACCCGAGGCCCGGCAGGAAGCCATCAGCATTCTGGCGGCGATTCAGGGCGGCATCGTCCTGACCCGCGCCTCGGGCAATGCAGAGGCGTTCCGGAGTGCGCTTGCAACGGCGCTGGCGCGGGCCGGGCGGGCCGGAACCGACGCAACCGGGGAATGAACCGGGGCCTGCGCCGGGACCCTGCGGCGAGGTCGCCCGCCAGGCCCGGCGCCGGTCTTGCCGGCGCGGGTCAGCGCGTCAGGCGCAGCCGGGCCAGGCGCAGGATGTCGGCCTGATTGCGCGCCCCGGTCTTCTGATAGAGGCTGCGGATCTGCGCCCGGATCGTCTCACGCGACAGCTCGGCCTGCTGCGAGATCTCGGCCGGCGACAGCCCCGCCACGATCCCGCGCGCCGCGCGCCGTTCGGCCGGCGTCAGCCGGTATTCCAGCGCGAAGACCTCCTCGTCGAACAGCTCGGTCGTGTCCAGCCCGTCGATCAGCACGATCAGCGAGATCCCCTGAAACAGCAGCGAGATTCCCTGCCGGGTGAGCCGGATCAGGGTCAGCCGCACCCCCGGCAGGGCCAGCGTCATCATGTCCGGCCCGCGATAGGCCGGTGACAGCATCGACTTGACCTGCGCCTCGACCCCGTCGTCGCGCATCAGCAGGCGCTGCCGCTGCGCCCGGAACGGCGCCTGCCGCTGCCGCAAGAAGGCCTCGGCCCTGGCGTTCATCGTCTGAATCGCGCAATCGCGGCCGAGGACGATCACCCCGAGGGCCGAG
This sequence comes from Paenirhodobacter huangdaonensis, assembly GCF_004022465.1. NCBI lineage: Bacteria > Pseudomonadati > Pseudomonadota > Alphaproteobacteria > Rhodobacterales > Paenirhodobacter > Paenirhodobacter huangdaonensis. Next base: position 27,714 of record NZ_SAVA01000021.1, read on the forward strand.
CTTCCCATCAGCCGGGCTTCCAGGCTGTCCGGCGCGACAGTGCCCTGACGCTGGTAGAATTGCGTGGCCCGGTGCAGATGCGGGGCCAGTTCCGTCAACCTCCGGCTCATCTCCTCGCGGATCAGGTCGTCGTTTTGCTCGCTCATCAGCGTCAGGCTGAAGTTCCAGGCCCCTTCGGCGCCCAGCTTGATGCCGGCGGAAGAGCGGATGCCGTTCGGCCGCAGCCAATCGTTGAAGAACTCGCTTGCGTGCAGCTGGTCGGCGGGCACCAGGTCGGCATCGGCATAGCCGAGGCTGTCCCTGCGCAGCGCCAGCGATTGCTGCAGCACGTTGACGCCGCAGAAATGGGCGCCGTAAGCGTTGATCGCCGGGGTGTCGAACCCCGCCTGCAGCGCCACGCCGCTTTCGTCCGGGCGCTGCGTGTTGAACATCTGCATCGCCGCCTTGCCGGAGGGGATGCCGCAGATCAGTTCATCAAGGAAGCGCTGCCAGTCCTGCTCCCCCAGCATCGCGGCATAGATGAGGTCGATCAGCTCTGCCTGCCGTTCCCTGTCCTGCCGGTCGTTGCGAGATCGCGCTCTGTTCACGACTGCCCTAAAGATTGTCTGCCTCGAGTGGCAGGTTGTAGAGCGTCTGGCCGGCAAGGTCCATCGAGCCGCGCAGGGTTCTTGCGTAAACCGCGCAGTGGAGGCGGTTTACCGCCATTTTGGAACTCAGCTCGACCAGCTCGGCCTGCCGGGTATAGAATTCCTCCTCGTTGTCGAGCAGGTCCGAGACCGAGCGCTTGCCGAGGTCGAAATACTGGCTGCGGTAGAGATTGCGCGTTTCCGCCAGCAGCGCGATCTGCCGTTTCAGCATCTCCTGCCGGCGCGCCCCGGCGGTGATGTCGCGCAGTGCCTTGCGCGAGGACAGGCTGGCGTCGCGATCGGCGGAGTCGAGCGCGGCCTCGGCCGCGTCGCGGGCATTGCGCGCAACCGAGGCCCTGGCGGTCAGCGCGCCGCCTTCGAGAAGGTCCGAACTCACCCCGAGATTGAGCCCGAGCCCGGTCGAGGTGTCGCCCGTGCCGAGCCGGGCCAGCGGCGACACGGTGATCTTCGGCACCCGCGCCTTCTGCGCCTGTTCGAGGTCGATCTCGGCCTTGGCCATCTTCAGCCGGGCGATGCGCATCTTGTCGGTCTCGCCGCGCAGCGCACAGCCGCCGCGGAACTCGGGGACCGCACCGCCGGCGGATTGGCCGCTGCGCCGCTCGAGCTGTTCGCGCGCATCGGCCAGCGCAAGCTCGGCGTCCTGCACCAGGAACGCCGCGTTCTGGACGCGCTTTTGCGTCTCGAGCAGGTCCGGCGCGGTGGTGGCGCCGATCTCGACCCGTTCGGAGACGAGCTTCTGCAACTCGGTCATCGCGGCAAGCTGTTTCTTGTAGACCGCCAGCGCCTCGGTGTTCATCCGCACCGCGTCATAGGCCTCGAGCAGCTCGACCGCCGCGTCATCCACCGCCTTCTGAAAGGTGATGTAGTCGATCTGCAGATCCATGTCGGCCGAGGTGACGGCGCGCTTGGTCTTGCCGAAATCCATCAGCAGTTGCGACACGTTCATCCGCAGCGCCGGATCGCCGTCGCCGGCCGAGCCGGCGCCGCCGCCCACCGTCATGCCGAGCGCCGGAAAGAGCGCGCCGCGCCGGACCCGGACCTGATCGGCGCTTGCGGCGACGGAACTGGCCGCCTCGCGCACGTCGGGGTGCAGCAGCAGACCGTTGCGCACCATGTCTTTTGCCGCCCGCCCCTGCCCAGGGGCGAGCGGCGGCATGTCCTTCGCACGGGCGATCAGCGCGGCTTCGGTGCCGTCGGGCGCGGGCAGGCTGCACCCTGCCAGCGCCAGCAGGCAGGAGCCCAGAATCGCGGTGCCGCGCAGGCCCGCTTCAGCGAAGAGTTTCATCGAATCTCAGTTCTTCTTGCCGATCACGATCTCGGCGCATTGCGGCCGGCGCCAGGCGGTGCCGGAGACCTTCTGCGCGGCGTCGAAATAGACGCGGTACTGGCACACCAGCGTGCTGCGCCGGTCATTGGCGGGCAGGCGGATGTCGAAGTCCCACGAGCCGTCCTGATTGGCCAGGACCGGCTTGCCGGCATAGCGCACGAGCGCCGCCTTGTCCTGGCCAAGCGCCACCTTGCGCATCTGCTGCGCGCTGCGCGCGGTGCCGCTGCGGGCGTAGGTCTCGTCCATGCCGGCATAGCTGCGTTCGACATCCGAGAAGCCCGCATCCGGGGCGACCACGTTCAGACCCGAGATTGCCCCGGCCCCGGCGGGCAGCGCGAGACCGATCAGGGCGGCGGCAAGGAACTGGCGGCAGGCAAAAGAGACTCTGGTCATTATTCTAATGTCCTCTTGTGGATCGGGCAGACAGCGCCCGGCATCGTTACTGGGGGTTACAGTCGGGGGGGTCATCGTTCGCGCAGGGCTTCGCGGGCGCGGTTGAAGGGTTTGATCAGATATTGCCAGACGGTCTTCTCGCCGGTCCGGATGTCGACCGTGGCGATCATGCCGGGCACGATCGGGAACACCGTCCCGGCCTTGTTCGTCAGATGATCGCTGTCGGTGCGGATATAGACCCGGTAATAGACGATCTCGGGTTTCACCTCGTCGCGCACGGTGTTCGGCGAGATCGTCGTGACCGCGCCCTTCATCCCGCCGAAGATCGAATAATCATAGGCCGAGATCTTCACCAGCGCGTCCTGGCCGGGGTGGATGAAGGCGATGTCGCGCGGCGAGATCCGGGCCTCGATCAGCAGCTGGTCATCGAGCGGCACGAGGGTCATCAGATTGCCGTTCGGCGGCACCACACCGCCGATGGTGGTGACCGCGATGTCCTTGATCACGCCGCGCATCGGGGCACGGAAGGTCAGCCGCTGCAGCTGGTCCGAGCGCCCGCGCACCACCGAGGACTGCACCTCGGCCTCGGCATTGGCGTTTTGCAGCTCCTCGCCGGCCTTCACCAGCCGGTCGGCCTTCAGGTTGGCGATGTCCATCTCGGTCTTGGCCGCCTCGCGTTCGAGGCTGATCAGCTCGACCCGGCTCGAGGCGCCCGAGGATTGCAGGCTGCGGGTGATCTCAAGCTCCTGCCGCACCAGCGCGAGCTCGTGCGTCATCCCGGCCAGCGCCTCGGTCATGCCGTTGCGGCGCGCGGTGAACAGGGCGGTTTCGTTGCGCTTCAGGTCATCGTGCCCGTCGAGTTCGGGCGGGAAGGTGATCGCCTCCTCTGCGGCGATCTCGGCGCGCAGCCGCGCCGCCGTGGCGATGGCGGCGTAATACCTGGCTTCGGCCTCCTCGACATTCGAGGCCGAGCGGGTCGGGTCGAGCCGCGCCAGCAGCTGCCCCTCGTCGACCACATCGCCCTCGTGCACCGCGAGCGAGGCGATGATGCCGCCGTCGAGCGACTGGATCACCTGCTCGCGCGAGCTGGGCACCACCGTGCCCGCGCCGCTCGAGACCTCGGTCAGCGGAAACACCCAGGCCCAGACGAGAAACAGCGCCACCGCGGCGGCCAGCACCCGCACGGTGCGGGTCTGATGGCGGATCACCGCATCGGTGCCGGAGAATGCGGTCAGGCTCATGCGGCGTTCCTCGGGCTGCGCAGCCGGGTCAGCACGGTGTCGCGCGGCCCGGTCATCACCACCGCGCCGGCGTTCAGCACCAGCACCCGGTCGACCGCCGACAGCGCCGCCAGCCGATGCGTGGCGATCACCACGCCGATCTTCGGATCAAGCCGGCCGAGCAGCGCGATGAACTCGCGCTCGGCCACCTCGTCGAGCGCCGCGCTCGGTTCGTCGAGCAGCAGCACCCGCGGCCGGCGCAACAGCAGCCGCGCGATCAGCAGCCCCTGACGCTGGCCGCCCGACAGCCCGGTGCCGCCCTCCTGCACCTGATGGTCAAGCCCGTCACGCAGCCGCCGCACCAGATCGAGCAGCCCGAGCTCGCCCAGCACCTGCACGATCTGCCCGTCCTCCACCCCCGGCGCGCCAAGCGTCAGGTTCTCGCGCAGCGTGCCGTAGAACAGCCGCGCGTTCTGCCCCAGATAGCCGATGTCGCGGCGCACGTCGGCCGGGTCGATCAGGCCAAGCGTGATGTCGTCGAGCCGGACCTCGCCCGCGAGCGGCGCGATCAGCCCGGCAAGACCGGCGAGCAGCGTCGATTTGCCCGAGCCGTTGTTGCCGAGGATCGCCAGCCGCTCGCCCGGCGCGATCTCGAGCCGGCCCACCTTCAGCACCGGGTCGTCAGCGGCATAGCCGAAGCTTGCATTCGCCAGCGAGAACGCCCCGCGGATCGCCGGCAGATGCACCCGGCGGGCGAATTCGGGCGTGTCGACGGGCAGTGCCATCAGCTTGTCGAGCGAGTCGCGGGCGATCTGCGCCTGTTGCCAGCGGTTGAGGATCTGCGCCACCGAGCCGAGCGGGGCCAGCATCCGCGACGACAGGATCGAGGCCGCGACCAGCACGCCCGAGCTGATCTCGCCGGCGATCACCATCGGCGCGCCGAAGAACACCACGACAGCGAAGGCCCCGCCCTGCACGCTCTGCGCCCAGCTCGACAGCCGCTCGACCAGCGTGCGCAGCTCCATCGCCGAGGTGGCGCAGGCCTCGTTGTATTGCATCCACTGGTTCTGGAACCGGGCCTCGGCCTGCAGCGCCTTGATGTCATCGACGCCCTGTACCGCCTCGACCAGCATCGCGCTGCGCAGCGCGCGCTCGCGCATGTTGGCGCTGGCGAGCGTGCGCAGCCTGCCCTGCGCCAGCAGCCCGGGCAGCACCAGAGCCACCGCCGCGGCCAGCGGGATCCACACCAGCCCCCCCGCCAGATAGGCGAAAAGCACGCAAAACAGCGCGAAGAACGGCACGTCCGCAATCGCCGCGATCGTCGTCGAGGTGATCATCTCGCGCACATGGTCCAGTTCGCGGATCTGGGCGATGAAGGTGCCGGTGGCCTTCGGCCGGCTGGCCGTGGTGACCCGCAGCGCATGGCCGAACACCAGGTCGGAGATTGCCAGATCCGCCCGTTTGCCCACGGCATCGGTGATGTAGCCGCGCAGCACCCGCAGCGCGTAGGAAAAGGCCACTGCCAGCATCACGCCGCCGAACAGCACCCACAGCGTCGGCAGCGACTGGCTCGGGATCACCCGGTCATAGACCTGCATCGAGAAGATCACCCCCGCCAGCGCCAGGATGTTCGACACCGCCGAGGCCAGCAGGATCGTGCGATAGGGCCGCAGATCGCCGGTGATCAGCTTGCGCAGCCAGTGCGGGTCATGCGGCGCGATATACAGATCGACCCGCGCATCGGGCGCCGCGGCGACCGGGCGCAGCACGAACAGCCGTCGCAGCCGCCGGCTCAGCTCGGCGCGCGGCAGCGGGGTGACGACCCCGCCATCGGTGCCGAAGCTGACGCCGAAGCCCTCGGGCGTCTCGGTCTCGATGACGCCGACGCTGCCGTCCTCGAATTCGGCGACCAGCGGCAGGCGCAGCGCGGTGACGGCGCCGGCATCGGCCGCGGTCTCGGCCAGCGCAAGCCCGGCATCGCGCGCAAGCGCCTGCAGTTCCAGCGCCGCGCCACGCCAGTCCGCCTGCCGTTTCAGATGCTCGGCCGAGGCGCCGATCCGGTAATGGCCGGCCACGCGCAGGATGCAGGCGACCCAGGCCTGCCCCTGCTGTGCGGCCTGCCCCTGCCGTGCGGCCGGCGGTGCCGTCTGCGGCACGTTCTCGTCCTCTTGCGTCATGTCTCGCATTGCACTTTCCGTCGATCGTTCCGCAACATCGCCCGGGGCAGCTCTGCCGCGGCCGCTCCGAAAAGCGCCGCGGCAGATGCGCCCCGGTGTCGGGCGGTCGCGATCAGTAATGCGACGCGGTCTTCAGCGCGCTGTCATCCCAGATCGAGGTCGTGTCGGCGTAAAGCGCAACCGTGCTCGAGCTGTCGGCGGGCGAGGCATCGGTCGCCTCTGTCGAGGCCGCGAAGGCGGTCGCGGTGAAGGCCGAGAACCCGCTGGCGGTCGGGGTCGAGTTGACCGTGAACTCGATGGTCGAGCTTTGCGGCGCGTCGGTCCCGTCCTGTGCGGTGGCGGTCACCAGAACGTCATAGGTTCCGGCCGGAATGTCGAGCGTCAGATACGACAGCTGCACCGCCCCGGGGCCGCCGGTCACGGTGATCGTGCCGCTGCTGTCCGCAACCGCCGTGCCCGTGCCGGTCGTGCCGTCGGCATAGACGACGTCGTAGTTCAGCGTCGCCCCCTCGACCAGCCCGCTCACCGTCATCGTCAGGCTTTCGGAGCCGTCGGTGTCGGTCAGATTGGCGCCGACCCCGGTCAGCGGGATCCCGCTGCCCTCGGTCCCGGTATAGCCGTAATCCAGCCCGTAGAAGCCGTTGCCGTCGGCATCCGACCCGTCGTCGAAACTGCCCAAAGACAGGTAGTTGTAGCTCGAGATCGCATCCTGGACGTCGGACAGGTTGCCGAACAACGGCACCTCGCTGCCGTCGGTGTTGACGACCGAGAAGTCGTAATTCCCGACGCCGGACGCGTTGTGCAGATAGAGGTCGAACGTGTAGAACCCGGTTTCGTCGACGGTGAAGGTGCTTTCGGTCGAGGTCGAGGTTCCCCGCCAGTTCGCATGGCCGGAGGCGGCGTCGCCGATCACGATCGTGCCGCTGTCGTCCACGGTGCCGGAGAACTCGTAGGTCTGCCCGGCTTCGAGATAGATATAGCCGGTGATCAGCTTGGCCTGGTAGGTCGGCAGCGAGCTGCTTTCGAGCGAGGTCGTCGTCGACTGCGTGGCCGACCCCATGTTATGCGCAACCAGGTAGTCGATGGCGTTCACGAGGTCTTCCGAATCCGCGCCGTCGCCGCCGTTCTTCAGCAGGTTGTAGGTCGTCGATCCATCCTTCACGGAGGTGATGTTCGACCAGCTGTAGGTGCTGAAGCTGGTGCCGCTGATGGTGAAGGTGAGCCCGTCCGTCGCCGTCGGCATATCGGTGACCGGGGCCACGCTCACCTGCGCCGTGGCGGTCGAGCCGTCGCTCAGCGTGTAGGTGAGCGTGGTCTCGCCGCTGTAATTCTCGCTCGGCGTGTAGGAGATCGCGCTGCCGCCGCCGGTGATCGTGGCGGTCCCGTTGCCGATGCTGACAGAAGTCACCGTCAGCCCCGAGCCGGTCGCGCCGAGCAGATCCGCAACGGTGAAGCTCGCCACGGTATCCTCGGTCGCGGCGAGAGGCGCGAAGGTGCCGGTATCATCGGCGGTGCCGGTGTTGCCGGCCGGATCGGTGACCGAGGCGGTGACGGTATAGCCGCCCTCGGCGAGATCGGCGGGGACATCGACGCTGTAGCTGCCGTCGGTGCCGACGGTGGTGGTGAAGGTCTGGCTGACGTGGTCCGAACCGGTGACCACGAGGGTCACGGTGCTTCCGGGCGCCGCATCGGTGCTGCCGGTGATCGTCGGCGTCGGGTCATTGCTCAGCGCCGGCGCATCGACGCTGATCGTGGGCGCGACGGTGTCGATCACGCCGGTATCATCGGCGCTGCCGGTATTGCCGGCCGGGTCGGTGACCGAAGCCGCGACGCTATAGCCGCCCTCGGCGAGATCGGCGGGCACGTCGACGCTGTAGCTGCCGTCGGTGCCGACGGTGGTGGTGAAGGTCTGGCTGACATGGTCCGAGCCGGTGACCACGAGGGTCACGGTGCTGCCCGGTGCCGCATCGGTGCTGCCGGTGATCGTCGGCGTCGGGTCATTGCTCA
>NZ_SAVA01000021.1:35494-36415 GCF_004022465.1 Paenirhodobacter huangdaonensis
GCCGGGCGCGGCATCGGTGCTGCCGGTGATCGTCGGCGTCGGGTCATTGCTCAGCTCGGGCGCGTCGACGCTGATCTCGGGCGCGACGGTGTCGATCACGCCGGTATCATCGGCCGAGCCGGTATTGCCGGCCGGGTCGGTGACCGAGGCGGTGACGGTATAGTCCCCCTCGGCGAGATCGGCGGGCACATCGACGCTGTAGCTGCCGTCGGTGCCGACGGTGGTGGTGAAGGTCTGGCTGACATGGTCCGAGCCGGTGACCACGAGGGTCACGGTGCTGCCCGGTGCCGCATCGGTGCTGCCGGTGATCGTCGGCGTCGGGTCATTGCTCAGCGCCGGCGCATCGACGCTGATCTCGGGGGCGACAGTGTCGATCACGCCGGTATCATCGGCGCTGCCGGTGTTGCCGGCCGGATCGGTGACCGAGGCCTCGACGGTATAGCCGCCCTCGGCGAGATCGGCGGGGACGTCGACGCTGTAGCTGCCGTCGCTGCCGACGGTGGTGGTGAAGGTCTGGCTGACATGGTCCGAGCCGGTGACCACGAGGGTCACGGTGCTGCCCGGTGCCGCATCGGTGCTGCCGGTGATCGTCGGCGTCGGGTCATTGCTCAGCGCCGGCGCATCGACGCTGATCTCGGGGGCGACAGTGTCGATCACGCCGGTATCATCGGCGCTGCCGGTGTTGCCGGCCGGGTCGGTGACCGAAGCCTCGACGCTATAGCCGCCCTCGGCGAGATCGGCGGGGACGTCGACGCTGTAGCTGCCATCGGTGCCGACGGTGGTGGTGAAGGTCTGGCTGATGTGGTCCGAACCGGTCACCGTGAGGGTGACGGTGCTGCCCGGTGCCGCATCGGTGCTGCCGGTGATCGTCGGCGTGGCGTCGGTGCTCAGCGCCGGCGCATCGACGCTGATCTCGGGCGC
>NZ_SAVA01000021.1:36425-37256 GCF_004022465.1 Paenirhodobacter huangdaonensis
CGGCGAAGGTCTGGCTGACGTGGTCCGAGCCGGTGACCACGAGGGTCACGGTGCTGCCGGGCGCGGCATCGGTGCTGCCGGTGATCGTCGGCGTCGGGTCATTGCTCAGCGCGGGGGCGTCGACGCTGATCTCGGGGGCGACGGTGTCGATCACGCCGGTATCGTCGGCGCTGCCGGTGTTGCCGGCCGGATCGGTGACCGAGGCCTCGACGGTATAGCCGCCCTCGGCGAGATCGGCGGGGACGTCGACGCTGTAGCTGCCGTCGGTGCCGACGGTGGTGGTGAAGGTCTGGCTGACGTGGTCCGAGCCGGTGACCGTGAGGGTGACGGTGCTTCCGGGCGCCGCATCGGTGCTGCCGGTGATCGTCGGCGTCGGGTCATTGCTCAGCGCGGGGGCATCGACGCTGATCTCGGGGGCGACGGTGTCGATCACGCCGGTATCGTCGGCGCTGCCGGTGTTGCCGGCCGGATCGGTGACCGAAGCGGTGACGGTATAGCCGCCCTCGGCGAGATCGGCGGGGACGTCGACGCTGTAGCTGCCGTCGGTGCCGACGGTGGTGGTGAAGGTCTGGCTGACGTGGTCCGAACCGGTCACCGTGAGGGTGACGGTGCTGCCCGGTGCCGCATCGGTGCTGCCGGTGATCGTCGGCGTGGCGTCGGTGCTCAGCGCCGGCGCATCGACGCTGATCTCGGGCGTGGCTGACGTGGTCCGAACCGGTCACCGTGAGGGTGACGGTGCTGCCCGGTGCCGCATCGGTGCTGCCGGTGATCGTCGGCGTGGCGTCGGTGCTCAGCGCCGGCGCATCGACGCTGATCTCGGGCGCGACGGTG
>NZ_SAVA01000022.1:0-22477 GCF_004022465.1 Paenirhodobacter huangdaonensis
TCTGATCAACGCCGGCAAGCAGACGATCACCGAGCTGCCGCAGACCGCCTATTTCGACAGCGCCACCTCCTTCGGGATGATCCGCGGCGGCAAGATCGCGATGGCGATCCTCGGCGCGATGGAAGTGAGCGAAAAGGGCGATCTGGCGAACTGGATGATCCCGGGCAAGCTGGTGAAGGGCATGGGCGGCGCGATGGATCTCGTCGCCGGCGTCAAGCGCGTCGTCGTGGTGATGGACCACACCAACAAGCACGGCGAGTCGAAGGTGCTGAAGGCCTGCACGCTGCCGCTGACCGGGCAGGGCGTGGTCGACCGGATCATCACCAATCTCGGCGTGCTCGACGTGACGCACAAGGGTCTGCACATCGTCGAGCTCGCCGACGGCGTGAGCGAGGCGCAGCTGCGCGCCGCGACCGAGGCGACGATCGTCGACTGACGCGCCCCGCCCTGACCGCACCCGCAAGGCCCCGCGCCCCCGCGGGGCCTTCGCCCGTTCCGGCCCCCGGCCCCTTTCCGGCCCCCGCCCCCTCCTGTCCCTCCCCGGCTTCCAATCGCCCGAAATATCCCGGGGGTGAGGCCGAAGGCCGAGGGGGCAGCGCCCCCTCTCTCCGACCAGTCCCGAAGCGCCGCCCGCCCCGGAAATTGTCTCCATTTCCGCAACAGCATCACAATTCCGCCTGAATCCCCGAGTATCCGAGGCCAATGATGCGCCTGCACCCCACCTCTGCCCCCTGCGAGCCCCGCCGTCCCCGGCGGCGCGACCGGCTGCTCATCGCCGCGCTCGTTCTCGCGGTGCTGGCCGGGCTCGCGGGCCTCGCCTCGGGCACCGGCTGGGCCGAGATCGGCGCGCAGATCGGCGCCGTGCGGCCCTGGCAGCTTTGCACGCTCCTCGGTCTCTCGCTTGCGAATTACCTCGCGCGGGCACTGCGCTGGCACCTGCTCGCACGCCGGCTCGGCCTGCCCACCGATCTCGCGCAGGATGCCCGCCACTATCTCGGCGGTTTCGCGATGGCGGTGACACCGGGCCGGGTGGGCGAGCTCGTGCGGATGCGCTGGCTGCGCCGCGAAACGGGCTGGAGCGTGACGCGCACCGCCCCGCTCGCGCTGATGGACCGCGCGGGCGATCTGGCCGCGATGGGGCTTTTGCTCGCGCTCGCGGTCGCGCTGGCCGCGGGCGGCATCGCGGGCGCGCTGCCGGTCACCGGGCTTGCACTGGCGGCGGCGGTGATCGCCACCCGCCCGGCGCTGCTCGCCGCCCTCGTCACCCTCGCCTTCCGCGCCCTCGGCCGCTTCCCGCGCGCCTTCGCCCGGGCCCGCGCTGCGGCGCGCTCGCTTTCCCGCTTCAGCCACGGCCCGACACTGACCCTTGCGCTTGCCCTCGGCCTTGCCGGCTGGGGCGCCGAGGCGTTTTCCTTCCATCTGCTGCTCGGCTGGATGGGCGCCGATGTCGGGCTGTGGAAGGCCGTCGCGATCTTCGTCTTCGCCACGCTCGCGGGCGGGCTCACCGGCGCGCCGGGCGGGCTTGGCGGGGCCGAGGCGGCGATGGTCGCGCTGCTCACGCTCGAGGGCGTGCCGCTTGCCGTCTCGGTGCCGGCCACCGCCCTCATCCGCCTCACCACGCTGTGGTTCGCGATCGCGATCGGCCTTGCGGCCTTCCCGATCGCCGAACGCGCCTCCCTGAAAGCCCAAGGATAAGGGTCTGACAATGGACTGGAAACAGGCAGACTACAGCGGCTGGGGCCGCGCCCTCAGCGCCCGGGGCGAGATCGCCCGGCCCGAACGGCACGCCGCCCTCGCCAGCCTCGACGCCGCCCCCGCCTTCGGCATGCGCCGCTCCTATGGCGATGCCGCGCTGAATGCCGGCGGGCGGGCGATCGACATGACGCGGCTCGACCGGCTGCTCGGCTTCGCCCCCGAGACCGGAGTGCTCTCGGTCGAGGCCGGCGCCCGCATCGGCGATCTCGCCCAGGCCTTCGCGCCGCGCGGCTGGCTGCCCGCGGTGATGCCCGGCACCGGCTTTGCCACGGTCGGCGGCTGCATCGCGCAGGACGTGCACGGCAAGAATCACCACCACGCCGGCAGCTTCGGCGCCCATGTCACCGAGATCACCCTGCTGCAGGGCGGAACCGAGATCAGCGTCGACCCCGGCACGGCCCTTTTCCGCGCGACGGTGGGCGGGCTCGGCCAGACCGGGGTGATCGTCGCGGCAAAGCTGCGGCTCACGGCCTGCAAGGGCGACGTCATGCTGGTGACCGAGCGGCGCGCGCGCGACTGGGACGAACATCTCGCGCTGCTCGACGGCTCGACCGCCACCTACACCGTGGGCTGGATCGACGCGACGGCGACGGGCACGGCGCTTGGCCGCGGCATCGTCGAGGAGGGCGAGACCGGCGCCGGCCTCGTGCGGCGGCGCGAAAGGGTCCGGCGCGTGCCGATCGACGCGCCGAATTTCGCGCTCTCCGCCCCCGTCGTGCATCTCTTCAACCGCGCCTATTACGCCCGCGTGCCCGCCCGCGGCCGGACGCTGGTCAAGCCGATCGGCGATTTCTTCTTTCCGCTCGACAAGATCCACGACTGGAACCGGCTCTATGGCAAGCGCGGCTTCCATCAGTTCCAGTGCGTCGTGCCGCTCGCCGCCGCGCCCGCGCTGCGCGAGATGCTGGCCGAGATCGCGACCTCGGGCCTTGCCTCGCCGCTGGCCGTGCTCAAGCGCATGGGGCCGGGGCGTGCGGGCTTTCTCAGCTTCCCGATGGAGGGCTACACCCTCGCCGTCGACTTCCCGAACCGCGAGGCGGCCCGCGCCCTCATCGCGCGCCTCGAGGACCGCACCGCCGAGGCAGGCGGCCGGCTTTACTTCGCCAAGGACGCCCTTGCCCGCGGCGCACAGATCCGCGCGATGTATCCCGAGCTCTCCGACTGGCAGGCCGAGGTGACGAAGGCCGACCCCGAGCGCCGCTTCGAAACCGACCTCGTCCGCCGGCTGAACCTGAGGAACGCGTGATGGAAACCTGGATCCTGCTCGGCGCGACCTCGGCCATTGCCCGCGCCTTCGCCCGCCGCCTTGCGGCCGAGGGCACCACCCTCTTCCTTGCCGGCCGCGACGAGGCCGAACTCGAGGCGATCGCCGCCGATTGCCGGCTGCGCGGCGCGGCCGGGGCCGAGGTGCTGGCCTTCGACGCGCGCGACCCGGCGGGATATCCCGCACTGATCGAGCGGCTCGCGGCGCAGGAGGGCGTGCTGAACGCCGCCTCCTTCGTCGGCTCGATGCCCGAGCAGGCCGCAATCGACGCCGAGCCGCGGCTGATCGCCGGCGTCATCGCCGACAGCTTCACCGGCCCGGCGACCTTCCTGCAAATGCTCGCGCCGCTCCTCGAGGCGCGCGGCACCGGCACGATCGTCGGCATCGGTTCGGTCGCGGGCGACCGCGGCCGGCTTGGCAATTACGTCTACGGCGCGGCGAAGGCGGGCTTTGCCACCTACCTCTCGGGCCTGCGCAACCGTTGCGGCCGCAAGGGCGTGCATGTGCTGACGGTGAAACCTGGCCCGGTCGACACCTCGATGACCTGGGGCATGAAGATGCCCTTCATGACCAGCCCCGAGGCCGTCGCCGCCGACATCGCCCGCGCGGTGAAACACCGCCGCAACGTGATCTACTCGGCGCCGATCTGGCGGCTGGTGATGGCGGTGATCCGGCTGATCCCCGAACCCGTCTTCAAGAAGATGTCGTTCTGATCGCCCGGGCGGCGGCACTGCCGCAAGCGCCGGACGCCTCCGGCGGGAGTATTTGGGCCAGGAAAACCCCTGGCCCTTTTTCCTGGCGGAAATACTCCCGGGGGTGCGGGGGCAGGCAGCCCCCGCCCTGTCGTGTCAGCCGCCGAACCACCGCGCCCAGAGCCCCGCCGCCCAGAACATCAGGCTGAGCGTGATCATCAGGATACCCAGCCCGAACTTGTCCTTCATCGCGAAGACGATCGGGTCGTAATCCTGCTTGCCGAACCAGCCGAGCATCACCATCCGCACCAGCCACGCCCCCATCGGCAGCATGGCGAGCCACAGCAGCCAGGTGTCGGGGTAAAGCGCCTGTCCCTGCGGCGAGACCGAATAGAGGAAGAAGACCACCAGCGCCCCGGCAACGCCGAGGCCCGCGACGTTCAGCAGATCGCCCCGGTCGGGCCGGCCATAGCCGCGCCCGGGCAGGCGGTCGTCATTCGTTGCCAGCGTGAGTTCGGTCAGCCGCTTGACGCAGCCAAGCGCGAGGAACACCGGGAAGACGAAGATCAGCATGTAGATCGAGACATCGACCTGCCCCGCCGCGGCCCCTGCCACCACCCGGATCGTGTAGAGCGTGGCAAGCGTCGCGATATCGACCCAGCGCATCCGCTTGAGCTTGAGCGAATAGGCGAGCGACAGCACCATATAAAGCAGCACCACGCCGACGAAGCCCGCGTTCAGCGCCGCACCAAGGCCAAGCGCCAGCACGATCAGCCCGGCGCAGGCGATCATGCCGACCCGGATCGGCACCGCGCCCGAGGCGAAGGGGCGGCGGCATTTCGTCGGGTGCAGCCGGTCCGCCTCGAGATCGAGCAGGTCGTTGACGATGTAGATCGCCGAGGCCGCGGCCGAGAAGGCGATGATGCCGAGGACGACCGGCCAGAAGGTGGCGCCGTCGAAGCGATGCGCCGCGATCAGCGGCAGCAGCAGCAGCACGTTCTTCACCCATTGGTGCGGCCGCATCGCCTTCCACAGCGCCGCAGCGCTCCAGCCGCCGGGCACGCGCGCCACGGTCTGCCCAAGCGTCTCGAGCTGGGTGACCTCGGCCACCTCGCCCACCACCACCGCAGCGCGGGCCGCGCGCCAGACCGGCAGGTCGGCGGCCTCGTTGCCGGCATAATCGAAGCCCGCGCGACCGAAGGCGTCGATCAGCGCACCGGCCTTCGCCTCGCCCTTCAGGTTGGTGACCCCGTCCGAGGCGAAGACCCGCGCCGAGAGCCCGTATTCGGCGGCGAGCGCCGCCACCAGGCGGCGGTCCGAGGCGGAGGCAAGGCAGACCTCGATGCCCTCGGACATCGCCTCTTCGGCCATCGCCGCGATCTCGGGGTTCACCGGCATCAGGTCGGTGCGCAGCGGCGCGATCTCCGCAAGCTCGGCCTTCAGCCGCGCCGGGTCGCGCGCATGCCGCGCAACGGCGGCGAGCGTGGCCAGCGGATCACGGCCGAGCCCGGCCCAGAATGTCTCGAACAAAAGGTCCGTCTTCAGGAACGTCCCGTCGACGTCCAGCACCAGCGGCCGGGTATCGGTCATGCTTATCCTTTCAGGGCGAAGACGCAGCCGTCCGTCACCAGCTCGGGCGGCGAGAGGCACAGCCCCCGCGCCACCTGCCAGGCGGCGAGCACCTTCGGAACGTAATCGCGGGTCTCGGCATAGGGCGGCACGCCCCCTGCCCGCTTCACCGCATTCTCGCCGGCGTTATAGGCGGCGATGACCATCAGCGGGTCGCGGTCGAATTCCTTCATCAGCCAGTCGAGATAGGCCACACCGCCGCGGATGTTCTTGCCCGGGTCGGTGCTGTCGTCGACGTCGAATCGCGTGGCGGTGGCGGGGATCAGCTGCATCAGCCCGACCGCGCCCGAGCGCGACACCGCATCCGGCCGCCCGCCCGATTCGGTCGAGATCACCGCCAGCACCAGCGCCGGCGAGACCTCGGTGCCGATCGTCGCCGCGAGGATGTCGCGGCCGTGGCGGTCGGCGATGTCTTGCAGATGCGCCAGACGCGGCGCGCGCACGCTTTGCCCGCCCGGGCCGGAGGAGAGCGCCTCAAGCGCCTTCTGGAATCGCCCGGCGCGGTCGCCAAGCGTGGGCGAGACCGTCGTCCAGTACCAGCCATAGGAGGACGGCGCGCCCTGCGGCATCACCCCGCCCGGGGTGATGATCTCGGCCCCCGGCATCCGGGTCACCGGCGCGAAGGGACGGGACGCGGCGGCGGCCAGCTCGCGCGCCTGTTCCTCGGGGTTGATCTGGATCGTCAGGAATCGCTTCGTGCCCGGCGCGGGCGGCAGCACGCGCTTCGGCTTGAAGAAATTCACAGTCGGCGTGTCATGGCGCACCTCGGCCGCCAGCGGCGCGGCCAGAACTGCCGCGCAGACCAAGAGAGTCGCTGCCCATCTGCTGCGCATCTGCGCTGTCCTGCTCGTTGCGGGTCTGCTGCCCTTTGTTCCGTTATCCGCGAGAATCGGAAAAAAATCCAGAAGGCGGAACAGAATCGGGCGAAGCCGCGGCCGATTCGCCACCCCGCCCCCCAGAAAGCCTCCGGCGCGCGCTTTGTCGCACCGAAATAAACCAAGCCAGATCAGCGCGTTAATGGCGCGCCCAGGAAAAGGTTCATTTTTCGTAAAAACGCCAGCCGACTGCCCAAATCGGGCCACGATCCGGGAGCTAACTGCACTCATCCCGCAAGGCGAAGCGCCAAGGTAGACACCGGCAGCCAAGGCGCGGAGCAACCAAAGACCAGATCCCAGGAGAGACAGAGATGAAATTCTTCAAATTCGCCCGCAAGATCCGCACCGAAGAAGACGGCGCCGTGACCGTTGACTGGGTCGTGCTGACCGCCGCCGTCGTCGGCCTCGGCGCCGCCGCGCTGATCACCGTCCGCCAGAACACGATGACCGCGGCCGGCACCATCGGCACCTACCTGTCGGGCGTGACCGTCAACACCGCGACGAAATGAACCGCGCCCGCTCTCAGAACCGCCCGGAAAGGCCGCACCTCTGGTGCGGCCTTTTGCATTCCCGTCCTGCCCAACCGCCCCGATGAACCTGCCCAACCCCCGCGATAAAAATGTGTCCGCCGCGAAGAAGAGCACAAAGCGCCCAATTCGGGCCACGATTCGGGGCCATACCAATCCCATACCGCGATGCAGGGGCCGAGCAGATGGTGCCCGATAATCGGCACCGCGGGACCTGCAACCAGACCCTTAGGAGAGACAGAGATGAAATTCTTCAAATTCGCCCGCAAGATCCGCACCGAAGAAGACGGCGCCGTGACCGTTGACTGGGTCGTGCTGACCGCCGCCGTCGTCGGCCTCGGCGCCGCCGCGCTGATCACCGTCCGCTCGAACACGATGACCGCGGCCGGCACCGTCGGCACCTACCTGTCGGGCGTGACCGTCAACACCGCGACGAAATGAGCCAAAGCGGCAAGCATCCGCACGGGAAGGCCGCACCTCGGGTGCGGCCTTTCTCCTTTCGGCCGGCGCACCCCAGCTTTCCGCCCGCGGAAGACGCCAACGAGATTGCATGCCAGCGCCGTATTTTTGCCAATAAATCCGGTCAGAAAGACACAACGGCGCGGTTGGACGAATGACGAACCCGCCCCACACAGGGAGAGGAACAGCAATGCAGAAGGTCCACCACAGACTGCGGAGGCTGCGCTCCGAAGAGGGTGCGGTGACCATCGACTGGGTCGTCCTGACGGCGCTGCTTGTCTCGCTGGGCATGATCGTCGGCACAATGGTCTGGGGCCCGACCGAAAGCGCGGGCGACCGCGTCGCCGATTACATCCTGGCTCAGACGACCCTGGTGCCCGAGCACTGATCGCCGTTCCCCGGCAACCGCCGGCTGGCCCCAGCCCCGCCGGATTGTCCCGGCACCGCAGCGAAGGAAAGCTGAAATGCGCCTCATCGTCGTTCTTGTCCTCGCTCTCGGCGTCACGCTCGCCGGCGCTGCGGTCTACCTGTTCCAGGGACAGCTGACGCAGTTTCAACAGCAGCGCGACATGCTGATGGCGGTGCAGGCGAAGATCCCGCCGCTGACCGATGTCGTGATTGCCAAGCGCGCCCTGAAATACGGCGAGCGCTTCACCATCGCCGATCTCGACATTGCCAAGGTCCAGGCCGACAAGGTGCCCGCGGGCGCCTTCCACCTGCTGACCGCACGGCAGGGCACGCCCGAAGCGCAGGTCGCCGCCTTCCTCGAGGGCGAGACGCGGCCGCGCGCCGCGTTGCGCTCCTTCGAGGCGAACGAGCCGATCCTCGGCACCAAGATCACCGTTCCGGGCGTCGATGCCGGGATCATGGCCAACCTCGCCCCCGACAAGCGCGCCTTCACCATCCAGGTCGATGTCGCTTCCGGCGTGTCGGGCTTCCTGCGGCCGGGCGACCGGGTCGACGTCTACTGGTCAGGCGCCGTCAACGGCGAGCCGGTGACGAAGCTGATCGACACCAACCTGCAGCTGATCGCCATCGACCAGAGCGCCGATGCCGACCGCAGCGAGGAGACCAAGATCGCCCGCACCGTCACCGCCGAGGTCACCCCCGAACAGGTCGCGGCGCTGACGCTCGCGCAGTCGACCGGCAAGCTCACCCTCTCGCTCGTCGGCATGACCAACACCGCCGAACTCGGCGCGATCGAGATCGACCGCGACCAGCTTCTGGGCATCCAGGCACAGGAAGCGGTGAAGGTCGAGGCGCCCAGGGTCTGCACGATCAAGACCCGCAAGGGCAGCGACGTGATCGAGACCCAGATCCCCTGCACGAACTGACGCCTCGGGCCCTTGCCCGTCAGGCAACCGCCCCTGACCCGGCGCGGACGCGACCACGGGCGCATGAATTTCACCTCACAATCGGTTGATTCTTGCAATAATTAACGCTTTCCGGCACAGTCGGCCGGAAGTGGGCATGCAAGACCCAGAAAACGGACGCGCGTTCCGGGCAGTGTGACGTGATCGGAGAGGCGAGATCACAATGAAGATCAAGAGGTTCCTGACAGCTTGCGCGCTTGGCGCCGCGCTCGGGCTTGCGGTGGCGCCGATGGCTCAGGCGGAGACCCTGCGGGTGATGTCGGGCTCAACCTCGGCCCCCCCTCAGCGTGCCGATGAACCGTGCCGTGGTGGTCGAAAGCGATCAGCCCTTCTCGGAGCTGTCGATCGCCAACCCCGGCATCGCCGATATCACCACCCTCTCCGACAAGACGATCTACGTGCTCGGCAAGCTGCCCGGCCGCACCACGATGACCATCCTCGGCCCGGACGGGAAGCTGATCTCGAACGTCGAGGTGCAGGTCACCCCCGACATCGCCGAGTTCAAGGAACGGCTGAAGCAGATTCTGCCCGGCGAGAACATCGAGGTCCGCACCGCCAATGACGGCATCGTGCTGTCGGGCACCGTCTCCTCGACTGCCAAGCTCGACCGCGCGCTCGACCTGGCCAAGCGCTACGCGGGCGACCGGGTGTCGAACCTGATGACCGTCGGCGGCACGCAGCAGGTGATGCTGAAGGTGCGCTTCGCCGAAATGCAGCGCTCGGTTTCGAAGAACCTCGCGGCCTCGCTCGGCGTGCGCGGCACCGTGGGCGGCGGCAAGGCCCAGACCGGGGTGATCACCGGCACCGGCAACTTCGGCTCCGCCAACGCGATTTCGAACGCCTTCGACAAGGGCACGATGCCGCTTTCTGGCGGCGGCACGGGCGCGCTCGGCCTCGGCTTCACCGCCGGCAACCTCGAATTCGCGGTGCTGCTCGAGGCGCTCGAATCGAAGGGCATGGTGCGCACCCTCGCCGAGCCGAACCTGACCGCGCTCTCGGGCCAGCAGGCGAAGTTCCTCGCCGGCGGCGAATACCCGATCCCGGTGATCGACGGCACCAACGGCGGCATCTCGATCGAGTACAAGCCCTTCGGCGTCGAGATGGCATTCACCCCGCGCGTCGTCGACGGCGATCTGATCAACCTCGAGATCGCGGCCTCGGTCTCGGCGATCGACACCTCGGTGACGATGTCGAACGGCAGCTTCTCGGTCAACGCCTTCAAGAAACGCGAGACCTCGACCACCGTCGAGATGCGTGACGGCGAGAGCTTTGCCATCGCCGGCCTGCTGCAGGACGACTTCAACGATCTGAACGACCAGATCCCGTGGCTCGGTGACGTGCCGGTGCTTGGCGCGCTGTTCCGCTCGACCTCGTTCGAGCGCAAGCAGTCCGAACTGGTGATCATCGTCACGCCGCACCTTGTGCAGCCCACCCGCGGCGAGGCGCTGGCGCTGCCGACCGACCGGGTCCGCCTGCCGAGCGAGAAGGAGCTGTTCCTCTTTGGCAAGACCGCCGGTTCCGGAGCGCCGACCTCCGGCCCGGCCGCCGAGGTTGCCAAGCAGGACTTTTCCGGCTCCTATGGCTATGTGATGGAGTGAGTGATGCAGCGGGAACGTCCGGCACTGCGGTTTGGCCTGATCCTGGCAGCGGCCCTCGTGCTGGCTGGCTGCACCTCCGACCGCGAGGCCGGGGCTGATTACGAGGGCGGCGGCTTCGGCAACGCCACGATGAACAACACGCTGATGATGAGCGGCGAACGCAACATCGCCATCAGCCTGACGAAGAAATTCGCCGCCGATGTGCAGAACACGGTGAATTTCGCCTTCAACTCTGCGGCGCTCGACGGCCAGGCGCAGGAAATCCTGCGCCGCCAGGCGGACTGGATCAAGCAGTTCCCCGAGGTGCGCTTCCGCGTCTACGGCCATACCGACCTTGTCGGGTCGGACGCCTACAACAAGGCGCTCGGCCTGCGCCGCGCCCAGGCGGTGGTCGCCTTCCTGACCGCGCAGGGGATCTCGCGCGCCCGGCTCGAGGCGGTCGTGTCCTTCGGCAAGACGCAGCCGCTGGTCTACACCCAGGCCCCGAACGAGCAAAACCGCCGCACGGTGACCGAGGTCTCGGGCCTGATGGCGCGCAGCCCGCAGCTGCTGAACGGCAAATATGCCGAGGTGATCTTCCGCGAATACGTGAGCGGCGCGACGCAGATCCCCACCAACCAGGTCAGCAACCAGAACTCGGCAGGCGTCGGCATGTCGGGCAGCGGCAACTGAGCTTTCCGCAGAACGTCAACAGTCGGGGCGGGCTTTGCAACAAAGCCCGCCCCTTTGCATTGATCGTCGCCCGATACCCCACAATTGGAACAATCCGGCCCCAATGTCGCCCAGATTGACCGCGACCTTGAGCGCAGACGGAAAGGCACGGCATCCGAGTCGTGCCCGGATCGCATCCGCGGCAGGCCTCCCCCCGGCCCCGGGTTGCGACACGCGCAACAAAGGACGTGAGGCAATGACTGCAGCAGCTGTACTGACCCCTGACCCCGCGCCCATCGTGGCCTGCACGGTGTCCCGCGACGTCTCGAACTTCGACCTGCTGATCGAGGACATGGAAGCCGAGCTCGGCGAGAGCTGGGGTGATCTCGGCTTCGAGGATGCCATGGTGTTCCTCGGTCAGCCCGATGCCCGGAGCCTCGAATTCATCGCCATCGCCATCGACAGCGACGACGAGCATGACCTCGCCCGGATCTCGGGCATCATCACCGAGGCGAAGAACCGCGGCATCCGCGTGATTCTGATCGCCGAGGAGGTGAGCCCGATCGTGCTGCACCAGCTGCTGCGCCTCGGCGCCGACGATTTCGTCCCCTACCCGCTGCCCGAAGGCTCGCTGCACGAGGCGATCGAGCGGCTCGGCCAGTCCGAGTTGCCGCCCGAGCTGCCCGCCCATGCCGCGCCGCCAAGCTTCAAGCCGACCGGCGGGCGCAACGGCGCGGTGCTCGCCGTGCACGGGCTCGCGGGCGGCGTCGGGGCCACCACCTTCGCGGTCAACCTGGCGTGGGAGCTGGCCAATCCCGAAACGAGCAAGAAGAACCCGGTGACGCCGCCGCGCGTGTGCCTGCTCGATCTCGACCTGCAATATGGCTCGGTCGCGACCTATCTCGACCTGCCCCGCCGCGAGGTGATCTTCGAGCTGCTGTCGGACACCGCGCAGATGGATGCCGAAAGCTTCGGCCAGGCGCTGCTGACCTTCAACGACAAGCTGCACGTGCTGACCGCGCCCTCGGACATGCTGCCGCTCGACATCGTCGGCGGCGAGGACATCGAGCGGCTGATCGAGATGGCGCGCAACAACTTCGACTATGTCGTGATCGACATGCCGAAGACGGTGGTGAGCTGGACCGAGACGGTGCTGAACCAGGCCCATGTCTATCTTGCCCTGCTCGAGCTCGACATGCGCTCGGCACAGAATGCGCTGCGGATGATCCGCGCGCTCAAGGCCGAGGGGCTTGCCACGGAAAAGCTGCGCTACATCCTGAACCGGGCGCCGAAATTCACCGATCTGAACGGCAAGTCGCGGGTGAAGCGCCTGGCCGAGAGCCTCGACATCGCGATCGAGGTGCAGCTGTCGGACTGCGGCAAGCTGGTGACTCAGGCGAATGACCACGGCCTGCCGCTCGCGCTCAGCGCGGCGAAGGCACCGCTGCGCCGCGACATCCAGAAGATCGCCCTGTCGCTGATCGAACGCAACCAGCAGGAGGCGGCAACCGCCGCCTGAACCGTCGCCGTCCGGAGGTAGATGATGTTTTCCCGCTACAAGAAATCGACGCCTGCCACCCGGACCGCCGCGGCCGCCGCGGCCACCCCCACCACCGCGCCGGCCACAGGCTCTGCGCCGCCGCCGCCGTTGCCGAAGGCCGAGACGGCCAAATACGCGGTGCACCGCAAGCCCGCCCCAACCGCCCAGGCCCCCGCCCAGGCGGTGCAGGCCGAGAAGGACCGCAAGCGCAAGGAGCGCATGGGCGAGCTCAAGGTCGAGCTGCACAAGCGCCTGCTCGAGAACCTCAACCTCGCCGCGCTCGAACACGCCACCGAGGCCGATCTCAAGTCCGAGATCGCCGCGATCTCGAACGAGGCGATGGCGGAGATGTCGGTGGCGCTGAACGCGACCGAGCGGCAGACACTCTATCAGGAACTCTACGATGAGGTGATGGGGCTCGGCCCGCTCGAGCCGCTGCTGAAGGACGAGACGGTCTCGGACATCCTGGTCAACGGCCCGCAGCAGATCTTCGTCGAGCGCGGCGGCAAGCTGCAGCTGACCGATGTCACCTTCAAGGACGAGAAGCACCTGCTGCGGATCATCGACAAGATCGTCTCCGCCGTGGGCCGCCGCGTCGATGAATCGAACCCCTATGTCGACGCCCGCCTCGCCGACGGCTCGCGCTTCAACGCGATGGTGCCGCCGGTCGCCGTCGACGGCTCGCTGGTCTCGATCCGAAAGTTCAAGAAGGACAAGCTCGGCATCGACGACCTCGTCCGCTTCGGCGCCTTCACCGAGGAGATGGCCGCCTATCTGCAGGCCGCCGTCGCCACCCGGCTGAACATCATCGTCTCGGGCGGCACCGGCTCGGGCAAGACAACGACGCTGAACGCGCTCAGCTCCTTCATCGACAACTCCGAACGCATCCTGACGATCGAGGACACGGCGGAACTGCAGCTGCAGCAGACCCATGTCGGCCGGATGGAAAGCCGCCCGGCCAACGTCGAGGGCCGCGGTGCCGTCACCCAGCGCGACTGTCTGCGCAACGCCCTGCGAATGCGTCCCGACCGCATCATCGTCGGCGAAACCCGCGGCGAGGAAGTCATCGACATGCTGCAGGCGATGAACACCGGCCACGACGGCTCGATGACCACGATCCACGCGAACTCGGCGCGCGATGCGGTCTCGCGTCTGGAAAACATGATCGCGATGTCGGGCATCGAGATGCCGATCAAGGCGATGCGCTCGCAGATCGCCTCGGCCGTCAACCTGATCGTGCAGGCCTCGCGCCTGCAGGACGGCTCGCGCCGCATGGTCTCGATCACCGAGGTCACCGGCATGGAAGGCGAGGTGATCTCGATGCAGGAGATCTTCCGCTACGAGCGCCTCGGCCTGGCCCCCGACGGCAAGATCATCGGCCGCTTCACCGCGACCGGCGTGCGCTCGCATTACTCGGAACGCTTCCGGCAATGGGGCTACGACCTGCCGGCCGCGATCTACGATCCCGTTCTCGACTGAGGTGCAGCCATGATCATTTCCCCCACCCCGATCATCTACGGCCTGATCTTCGTCGCCGTCATCCTGCTCGTCGAGGGCATCTACCTGCTCGCCTTCGGCAAGTCGATCTCGCTCAACCGCAAGGTCAACCGCCGGCTCGAGATGCTCGACAAGGGCGTGCGCCGCGAGGAGGTGCTCGAACGGCTGCGCAAGGAGGCGACGCAGCACCTGACCTCGAAAGGCATCCCGCTCTATTCGATCCTCGCCTCGAAAGCGCAGAAGGCGAACATCGCCTTCTCGCCGAAGGCGCTTGTCGGGATCATGGGGCTGTTGTGCGTCGTGGCCTTCCTCGGCCTGTCGCTCGGCACCGACGCAAGCGCGCCGGTGCGCGTCGCGCTGTCGATCGCCATGGGCGTCGGCGGGATCTATTTCTGGGTGTCGTCGAAAGCCTCGAAGCGGCTCAAGCTTGCCGAGGAACAGCTGCCCGACGCGGTCGAGCTGATCGTGCGCGCGCTGCGCGTGGGCCATCCCTTTTCCTCGGCGATCCAGACCGTCGCGCGCGAGATCCCCGACCCGCTCGGCACCGAATTCGGCATCATCGCCGATGAGGCCGCCTATGGCCGCAACGTGGTCGACAGCCTGCGCTCCCTGGCCGAGCGGCTCGACATGCAGGACCTGCGCTTCCTCGCCGTCGCGGTGTCGATCCAGCAGACCTCGGGCGGCAACCTCGCCGAGGTGCTCGAGGGCCTCGCGAAGGTGATCCGCGCCCGGTTCCGGCTGTTCCGCCGCGTCCGCGCGATCACCGCCGAACCGAAATGGTCGGGCGTGTTCCTGTCGGGCTTTCCGCTTGCGGTGCTGCTGATCATCCAGATCCTCGACCCGCATTACTATGACACGGTGAAGGAAACGCCGCAGTTCATGCCCGCCGCGCTGATCGTCTTCGCCCTGCTCGGCGCGAACGTCCTGTTCATGAAGATCATGACCACGATCAAGGTCTGAGGAGGCCCCGATGAGCGACATCCTGAACATGCTGACCGGTGCTTTCGGTCCGATGGGGCCGGTCCTGGCGATGGCGGTGATCGGCCTTCTTCTCGTCGTCGCCACGCTTCCGGCGTTGCTGAAGAAACAGGCCGACCCGCTCGACAAGCTGCGCGCGACCGGCGAGATGCCGGCAGCGCCAGCGCGCGACACCGACCGCGGCAAGGCCAAGCCGCAGAAGCTGCGTGCCGACCAGGGCTCGGACAAGCTCGACAGATATGCGGGCTTCCTCGAGCCGAAGAACAAGGACGAGATGACCGAGGCGCGCAAATGGCTGCAGCGCGCGGGCTATCGCAGCCCCTCGGCGGTGCGCACCTTCCACGCGATCCAGTTCGCGATGGGGCTCGGCCTGCTTGGTCTCGGCATCGCCTATGCGCTCTACATGAACGCCACCGGCCCGGTGCCGCTGACGCCGACACAGATGATCCTTTACGTGCTGCTGCCCGGCGCCTTTGGCTACATCGCGCCGAAACGCTGGGTGAACGCCCGCGTCAACGCCCGCACCCAGGAGATCCAGGACGGCTTCCCCGATGCGCTCGACATGCTGCTTGTCTGCGTCGAGGCGGGGCAGTCGCTCGACCAGGGGATCGTGCGCGTCGCCAAGGAGCTGCAGGGCTCCTACCCGGCGATGGCCGAGGAATTCGAGACCGTCGCGCATGAGATCAAGGCCGGCCTCGACAAGGCCGTCGTGCTGCGCGCCTTCGGCGAGCGCAGCGGGGTGATGGATGTGATGTCCTTCACCACGGTGATGATCCAGAGCCAGCAGTTCGGCACCTCGATCGCCGACGCGCTGCGCCTTTATGCCGCCGACATGCGCGACAAGCGCGTGATGCGCGCCGAGGAGGCGGCGAACAAGATCCCGACGAAGATGACCCTTGGCACGATGATGTTCACCGTGCCGCCGCTGCTGATCATCCTTGTCGGCCCCTCGGTCCATGATATGCTTGAGAACTTCAAGGCGATCGGCGTGCACTGATGTTCCCTTTCCCGCGCAGCCCGGTTGTGGCTGCCCTGCTTCTCGGCCTTCTGGCCGCCTGTTCGGGCGGCCTGTCTCCTCCGAAAAACAGCCCCTATGCCCCCGGGGCGGCGCAGGGCGAGGGCGTCGACGGGCTGATCGTCGGCCACCGGCTGATGGCGGCGGGGGAATACGAGCTTGCGCTCAAGGCCTATTACCGTGCCGCGGCCGAACATGGTGCGAATGCCGATGTGCTCTCGGCGATCGGCTCGGCCGATCTCAAGCTCGGCCGGCTGAATCAGGCCGAGCAGATGCTGCGCCGCGCGGTCGAGGAGGACCAGACCTTCGTGCCCGCCTGGAACAATCTCGGCGTGGTGCTGATGGAACGCGGCAAGGTCCCCGAGGCCGCCCGCGTGTTCCAGACCGCCTTTGCGCTCGACAGTGGCCAATCGGACGCGATCCGCGAAAACCTCCGCCTCGCGCTCGCAAAGATGGACAAACCCGCCTATGATCCGGCGCAGGACAAGCCGTTCAAGCTGGTCCGGCGCGGGGCTGGCGAATACCTTCTGCTGACCCGGCAATGAGGTACGAGCAAGAAGGACGCAGAAAGATGCGCCACCCGATCCTGTCAACGGCGCTCGCGGGCGCCGCGCTCCTTCTCGCACTCGCCGGTTGCGGCGGCCGCCAGGACGCGGAGGCGGCGCGCGCGCTGAAAAGCGTGAATGCCGTCGACGAGACGAACCTCTCCGACATCATGCTGACGGTGGGCGACCCGCAGGAAGCGGTGAACTATTTCACCCGCACCGCGGCCGAGAACCCCGGGCGCATCGACATCCAGCGCGGTCTGGCGAAATCGCTGATCCGCAACGGCCAGCCCGCCGAGGCGGCGAAGGCCTGGGCCAAGGTCATCACGATGCCCGGCGCGACGCCGGACGACAAGGTCGGCCTTGCCGATGCGCAGATCCGCTCGAACGACTGGGCCGGGGCCAAGGCGACGCTGAACACCATCCCGCCGACGCACGAGACCTTCGAGCGCTACAAGCTCGAGGCGATGGTCGCCGACAGCGAGAAGAACTGGGCGAAGGCGGACAGCTTCTATGACACCGCCGTCGGGCTGACGACACGGCCGGGCGGCGTGCTGAACAACTGGGGCTTCTCGAAGCTGACCCGGGGCGATGCGAAGGGCGCCGAGAAGCTCTTTGCCGAGGCGCTGACCTACGAGCCGTCGAGCTTCACCACCAAGAACAACCTCGTGCTCGCCCGTGCGGCACAGCGCAAATACGATCTGCCGGTGATCGAGATGTCGCAAAGCGAACGCGCGCGGCTGCTCTACACCGCGGCGCTGTCGGCGGTGAAGCAGGGCGACGTGACGATCGGCAAGGGCCTGCTGCAGGATGCGGTCGACACCTCGCCCACCTATTTCGAGGAAGCGGCGCGCGCGCTCGAGGCGCTCGATTCCGGCTCGAAGAAGAGCTGAGCGATGCTGGCCCTTTCCGCCCCTGCTGCGGCCCTCGTCCTCTTGCTGCTGGTCACCCCGATCTGCCTGTGGGTGATCTATACCGACCTGAAATACATGAAGATCCGCAACAGCGCCGTGCTGGCGCTGGTGGCGGTCTTTGCCGTGGCGGGCGTGCTGGTGCTGCCGATCGACGTGTGGCTGTGGCGCTGGACCCATCTCGTGGTGATCCTGGCGATCGGCATCGTGCTGAACGTGATCGCGCATTTCGGCGCGGGCGACGCGAAATTCGCCGCCGCCGCCGCGCCCTTCTTCTCGTCCTCGCCCGACTCGATCCGGCTGACCGTGATGCTGCTCGCCGGGCTGACGCTCGCCGCCTTCGCCGCCCATCGGCTGCTGCGCGCGATCCCTGCGATGCGCGCCCTCGCCCCCGACTGGGTCAGTTGGCGGCGGCGCGACTTCCCCTTCGGCCTCGGCCTTGCCGGCACGCTCTGGGCCTATCTCGCCCTCGTTGCCGCCCTCGGCTGAGAGCTCAGCCCCGCTCCGGGCGCAGCAGGATATAGCCGTCGGTGCGCCGCTCCTCGATCAGGCGCCAGCCTGCGTCCGTGACCGCCTTCAGCATCGTCGCGCTGTATTTCGGCTGCGACGGGCAGAGCGGCACCAGCAGGTGATCGGCCGCCGCAATCCCGGGCGCACCGGCATAATACCAGGGCGCGCCCCCCTCGACCGGGCGGAAATCGCCGAAGAGCCACAGGCCCGACAGCAGATCCGCAACCAGCACCGCACTGCCGCCATAGCCCGCCGCCTGCAGATCGGCCGCAGTCGTCTCGAACCAGCCCTGCCCGCCCAGCTCGAGCGTGCAGGTGGGCAGGGTCTCGCCATTCAGCACCACGGATTTCGGCCGGTCTTTCTCCGGCACCCGGTCGGCCAGCGCGGCGGCGGCGGAACCGGGCTCGGCCCCGGCGATCCTGCGCTGCACGCCGTAGGCATGGGCGGCACTGACCAGAAGCCCCCCTTCACTCTCCCGTGCAGTCAGCATCGGCACCAGCCCCTCGCGTGGCATCATCGCCGCGCGCAGCGGGCTGAACAGCAGGTTCAGCATCGAGCCAGCGCCGAGGACCAGCGCCGCCACGCCCAAAGCGAGCAGCGCCGGACGCAGGCGCCAGCCCAGCCCGTTCGTCAGGGTCTCCCCCGGCAGCAGCGCCAGTGCCACCAGCCCGAGGAGCGGCAGCCATTGCGGGTCGTTGCCGAAATTCTGGTAGGTGACATAGAGAAAGCCCGGCACCAGCAGCAGCAGGGCAAGCCCCGCCGCCCGCTCCCCCGCCTGACGCAGGAAGATCACCGCGAAAAGCGCCAGCAGCGAACCACCGAGGTACTTCGGCCCGGTCATCACCATCGACAGGCTGTCACCCGGCGCCGCGCGCGTCTCCGACCCCGCCACCGATATCAGGTCGCGCAGATAGCCCGCCCAGAAATCGACGCCCAGCAGCGCCGTCGCCAGCGCCGCGACGGCCAGCCCGGCGAGCAGCGCCGCGAACACCCCCGCCGCCTCGCGCCGCGCCATCAGGCCGATCAGCACGGCGGGGGCGAAGGCGACGAAATAGGTGATCTTCAGCAGCGCCAGCATCGCCATCGCGCCGCCGATCAGCGCCCCGTCGAGCACCGGGCGCCGGCGCCCGATCGGTGCCATCAGCGCGAGCGGCAGCGCCAGATAGGCCAGCGCCCAGGCCCAGCGATTGTAATGCATCGAGAGCGCAAGGCCCGGCACCGTCTCGCCATGCACGAGGCCAAGGCACAGCATCAGCACACAGGCGCCGTAAAGCCAGGCAAGCCCGCCCGGAAAGCGCGAGCGCGCGGCCCGCAGCAGCGGCATGAAGAGCAGCGCCGCAACCAGTGCCTGCGCCGCGAGAAAGGCGTGCGCGAAATCGAGCCCCAGCCGGACGAACCCCGCAATCGGGGCAAAGCCCAGAATGCCGAGCGGCGTCATGAAATCACGGTGCGGCAGCTCGCCGAAAAGGGCCATGCGCAGCACGATATCGACGAGGTGCAGCGCGTCGCCCTCATAGAGGGTCACCGGCAGCCCCTGCCCCACGAAGGGCAGTGCCGCCAGCGCCAGCGCAAAGACCGCCATCCCCGCCGCAAGCCGCCCCGGCTGCGCCACCGTCCGCCGTGTCTCCGCCATCCCAGCCTCTCCGTCAAATTTCCAAGTTTTGGCCACAATAGCCGCGCAAGGTCGCGCTGTGAATCCCGATGCCGCAGCGCCGCAGACGCGCCGGCACAGCCATGGCAGGACCGCCGATGAACATGATGGCCTCGAATGTGATCGCCCCGCCGCCGCCGCGCACGCTGGCCGAGGTCGGGCTGAACACGGTGATGATGCGCGACATCCTGCTGAAGACGATGTTCCGCACCAACATGGACACGGCCACCGGCCTGTCGAAGCTGGTCGCGCTGCCGCTCACCCTGACGCAGGAGCTGATCGACCTGTGCCGCGGCCAGCGTCTGGTCGAGGCGACGGGCACGCTGCATGCGAATTCAGGCGGCGAGATGGGCTATCAGCTTGCCGATGCCGGCAAGGCCCGCGCCCTCGATGCGCTGTCGCAATCGGAATATTACGGTGCGATGCCGGTGCCGCTCGCGATCTACCGCGAGCAGGTGAAGCGCCAGTCGATCCGCAACATCCAGCTGACGCGGGCGCAGCTGACCGCGGCGATGGGGCATCTGATCCTGCCGCCGACGCTGATCGACCAGCTTGGGCCGGCGGTCTCCTCGGGCCGCTCGATCCTGATGTATGGCCCGCCCGGCAACGGCAAGTCCTCGATCTCGAACGGCATCCGCGACGCGATCGGCGACCGCATCTTCGTGCCGCGCGCGGTGGAATATGCGGGCCAGGTGATCGTCGTCTATGACCCGATCGTGCATTCCGCCGCGGTCGAGAGCGAGGACGACCCGACCGCCCTGCGCAAGAGCGGCAACCGCTTCGACAACCGTTATGTGCTGTGCGACCGGCCCACCGTCATCACCGGCGGCGAGCTCAGCCTCGACATGCTCGATCTCACCTACAACCCGACGGCGCGCACCTATACCGCGCCCCTGCAGATGAAATCCTCGGGGGGGGTGTTCATCGTCGACGACCTCGGCCGTCAGGCGGAACCGCCGCAAAAGCTCGTCAACCGCTGGATCGTGCCGCTCGAGGAGAGCCGCGACATCCTTGCCCTGCAATCGGGCGAGAAGTTCGAGGTGCCCTTCGACACGCTCGTCATCTTCTCGACCAACTTCCACCCGAACGAGATCTTCGACAAGGCGGCGCTGCGCCGGATCTTCTTCAAGATCAAGATCGACGGACCAAGCCAGTCGGACTATCTCAAGATCTTCTCGCTCGTCGCGAGGAAGCGGAAGATGCCGCTCGATGAAAAGGCGCTGCTGCACCTGCTGAAGGTGAAATACCCCACCATCAACAACGTCTACGCGAATTATCAGCCGATCTTCCTGATCGACCAGATGATCGCGATCTGCGAGTTCGAGGGCATCCCCTACCAGATGACCCCCGAGCTGATCGACCGCGCCTGGTCGAACATGTTCGTGCGCGAGGAAGAGATCCTCCACTGACGCCGGCTCAGGCCCCGGTCTTCTCGGGCGGCGGCAGCTCGAGTGCCTCGACCTGCGGCAGATAGGTGCGCGAGACCGGCACCTCGGAACCGTCGCACATCACCAAAAGCACCTTGCCGCGGCGGCGCACAAGGGCGCGGATTGCGGCCCGCGCCACCCAATGCGAGCGGTGCACCTGCAGCCCCTCGACCCCCTCCATCTCGGCCACCGCATCGGCAAAGCGCATCAGCAGCGAGCGCCGCCCGGTGGGCGTGATGACCTCGACGTAATGGTCGCGCACCTGCAGCCGCACGATTGGGCCGCAATCGCCCTTGGGCAGGCGCGCGGCAAGCCGCGGGCCGCTCTCGTCGGCGGTCGGGGGCGCGGCCGCCTCTGCCTCGAGATCGGGCAGCGCCGCCCCGCCCTCCTCCTCCGTCCACATCCGCAACAGGTCGGAGTTCGGGTTGAAGGCGTGGCGCAGGGTCGAAACCGCCATCGAGGCGACAAAGACATAGAGCGCCATCTCGGACACTTCGGGTGCCGCGGCACGGTCGGAGGCCACAAGGTCGGTGAGCCACCAGAACGGCGGGGTCAGCAGCAGCGCGGAAAAGAGCGCAAGCAAGGGCGCCTCGGCCGTGTAGCGGCGCAGCCCCATGTAATCGTCCACCACCACCCGCAGCACCGCGCCGACCAGCACACCGAGCCCGATGATCACCGGCCAATAGAGGCAGCGCATGCCAAGGGAGATTGACTGCAGCGTCCCGAATGGTCCGGCGACGATGCCGAAAATCGACATCACGCCCCAGATGACGGGGACGACGGGCTGAAACAGCGCCCGCTGATACGCTTGGACGAAGGAGGTCATTTCGTCCCGGCCCCCCCGCAGTTAAAGTTTTCTTACCCTGTGCTAGCGCCTCAGCTTCAATCCCGCAACACGCTATCGGCGATTTCGCCGGACCGATGCTCCTGCCTGCCGATCAGGCGGTGAGCCCCTCGGGTTCGGGCAGGCCGTTGGCACGGCAGCAGGCGGTCAGCGTATTGGCGAGCAGACAGGCGATGGTCATCGGCCCGACGCCGCCCGGAACCGGGGTGATCGCCCCCGCAACCTGCGACGCCGAGGCGAAATCGACATCGCCCACCAGCTTCGTCTTGCCGTCGCGCTCGATGCGGTTGATGCCGACGTCGATCACCGTCGCGCCCGGCTTCACCCAAGCGCCCGGGATCATCTCGGGCCGGCCCACGGCGGCGACGAGAATGTCGGCGCGGCGGCAGACTTCGCCCAGATCCTGCGTGCGCGAATGCGCGATCGTCACCGTGCAGCTGTCGCCCAGAAGCAGCTGCGCCATCGGCTTGCCGACGATGTTCGAGCGGCCGACGACCACGGCATCGAGGCCGCTGAGGCTGCCCAGATGGTCGCGCAGCATCATCAGGCAGCCGAGCGGCGTGCAGGGCACCATCGCCTTCTGCCCGGTGCCCAGAAGCCCCACATTCGAGATGTGGAAGCCGTCGACGTCCTTCGCGGGGTCGATGGCGTTGATCACCAGATCGCTGTTCAGATGCCCCGGCAGCGGCAGCTGCACGAGGATGCCGTGCACCGCCGGATCGGCGTTGAGCTGAGC
>NZ_SAVA01000023.1:0-14167 GCF_004022465.1 Paenirhodobacter huangdaonensis
GCGACCGACTGGAAGATCAGATCGACCGGCGCGCCCGCCTCGAGCAGCCGCACCGAATTCGTGACATGGGTCAGCACGCAGCTCTGGGTCGGGATCTCGAGGCTTTGCCGCAGCGCGTCGAGCGCCACCAGCAGGTCACGGCAATTGCCGAGGTTGTCGGAGGCCGGGTTGATGCCGATCACCGCATCGCCCGCGCCGTGCAGCAGCCCGTCGAGGATCGACACCGCAATCCCCTGCGGGTCGTCGGCCGGGTGGTTCGGCTGCAGCCGGGTCGAGAGCGTGCCGCGCGTGCCCAGCGTGTTGCGAAACGCCGTCACCACCTCGCATTTGCGCGCGACGCGGATCAGGTCCTGATTGCGCATCAGCTTCGAGACCGCCGCGACCATCTCCGGGGTGAAGCCCGGCGCGGCGGCGCGCAGGGTCCCGGCGGTCGCCGCGGGCGACAGCAGCCAGTCGCGCAGCGCCCCCACCGTCATCGAGCGGAACGGCGCGAAGGCCGCCGCATCATGCGTGTCGAGGATCAGCCGCGTGACCTCGTCGCTCTCGTAGGGCACCAGCGCCTCGGTCAGGAAGGTCGCGAGCGGCAGATCCATCAGCACCCGCCGCGCTGCCACCCGCTCGAGTGCACTGCCCGCCGCAATCCCCGCCAGCGCATCCCCAGACCGCTCCGGCGTCGCCGCAGCCATCACCGCCGCAAGGGTGTCGAAGCGAAACCGTTCGCCGCGTGCAGCTGCCTGATATCCCATCAAAACCTCGTGCCGTTCGGGGACGCGCCGCGGCGCGCCCGTTTCCGTCCTCTCTAGGGGGCTCGCCCGCGGATGGCGAGGGCCGCGCGGGCAAGGCCACCCCATGCCCCCGAGAATGCCGTGTGTTTCATCACCTTGCAAAGGGGCGCGCAGCGGATACGCAACGCGGGAATGCGCCGCGCCCCTCAAGGGCAGGATTGCGTCTTCGGCCGGCTCGCGATAGATACGTTATATCATAACATTCATGAGGCTCCGCATGACCCGCCCCTCCGACGACACCCGCCTTCCCGTCACCGTGCTTTCGGGCTTTCTCGGTGCCGGCAAGACCACGCTGCTGAACCACGTTCTGAACAACCGCGAGGGCCGGCGCGTCGCGGTCATCGTCAACGACATGTCCGAGGTGAACATCGACGCCGATCTGGTGCGCGACGGCGCCAGCCTCGACCGCGCCGAGGAGAAGCTGGTCGAAATGACGAACGGCTGCATCTGCTGCACCCTGCGCGACGACCTGCTGCAAGGCGTGCGCCAGCTCGCCGAGGAAGGCCGTTTCGACTATCTGCTGATCGAGGGCACCGGCATCGCCGAGCCGCTGCCCGTCGCCGCCACCTTCGACTTCCGCGACGAGGCGGGCGAAAGCCTGTCCGACATCGCCCGGCTCGACACCATGGTGACGGTGGTCGATGCGATCAACCTGACGCGCGACTTTTCCAGCGCCGATTTCATCGCCGACCGCGGCGAAAGCCTGGGCGAGGGCGACACGCGCACGCTGGTCGACCTGCTCACCGAGCAGATCGAATTCGCCGATGTGGTGGTGCTGAACAAGGTCAGCGATGCCGGCCCCGCCCGGCTCGATGCGGCGCGCAAGATCATCCGCGCGCTGAACCCCGACGCGAAGCTGATCGAGACCGATTTCAGCATCGTCGCGCCCGACGAGATCCTGAACACCGGGCGCTTCGACTTCGATACCGCCTCCGAGCATCCGCTTTGGGCGAAAGAGCTTTACGGCTTTGCCGAGCATGTGCCGGAGACCGAGGAATACGGCATTTCCTCTTTCGTCTACCGCGCCCGCCTGCCCTTCGACCCGAGCCGCATCCATGCGGTGCTGACCGGCGACCTGCCCGGGGTGATCCGGGCGAAGGGGCATTTCTGGGTCGCGACGCGGCCGGACTGGGCGGCGGAGTTCTCGCTTGCCGGTGCCGCCGCGACGGTGCGCCCGCTCGGCCTGTGGTGGGCCTCGCTGCCGCCCGAGCGCCGCCCCGCCCATCCCGAGGCCCGCGCCGAGATCGCGCGGAACTGGGTCGAGCCCTGGGGCGACCGGCGTCAGGAACTGGTGTTCATCGGCGCCGGTCTCGACCGGGCGGCGATCACCGCGGCGCTCGATGCGGCGCTGCTGCCGACCGAGTTCTTCCTGCCCGAAGCCTGGGCCCACCTTGCCGATCCCTTCCCCGCCTGGGATCATCGCCGCGCCGGCTGAGCCGCGCCGGTTCCGCGGCGGCGGCGATTGCCTTCCGCTGCGGAACCGGCTTAACATGGCTGTCGGTTTTCAGGCGCGCGCCGCACCGGGTGCGATCGAACGGGATTGGAGAGGCTGGGGCATGGCGGATCTGCACGAGATCATGCATATCGAGGACGACGCCGACATCCGGCAGATTGCGCGAATGTCGCTCGAACTCGTCGGCGGTTTCTCGGTGAACCAGTTCGAGGGCGGCCAGCCCGCGCTGGATGCGGCCCCCTCGCTCAAGCCCGATCTGATCCTTCTTGACGTGATGATGCCCGACATGGACGGCGAGGAAACCTTCCACCGCCTGCGCGAGATCCCGGGGTACGCCGCGGTGCCGATCATCTTCGTCACCGCCAAGGCCTCGCGCGCCGATTTCGACCGGCTGCGCGAGATCGGCGCGGCCGAGGTGATCCTGAAGCCCTTCGACCCGATGTCGCTGCCCGACCAGATCCGCGAGATCTGGACCCGCGTCATCGCCTGAGCTCACAGGATCGGCGCGAAAAGCCGCGCGATCGGGGCGGCAAGGCGCAGCGCGGGCCGCGCCTGCGCCAGCGGTCCCTGCCACAGCGGCGCCGCCTCGAAGTCGCGCTCCAGCATCCGCGCCACCCGCCCGGCCGTCTCGGGGTCGAAGATCACCGCGCTTGCCTCGAAGTTCAGCCGGCACGACCGGCTGTCGAGGTTGTGGCTGCCGATCGCGGCAATGTCGTCGTCGATCAGCACCACCTTCTGGTGCATGAAGCCCGCGTCGTAGCGATGCACCCGCACGCCCGAGCCGCGCATTTCCTCGAGGAAGGCAAAGCCCGCCAGCCAGACCAGCCAATGGTCGCGCCGCCCGGCCATCAGCACCCGCACGTCGACGCCGCGCAGCGCCGCAAGCCGCAGCGCCTGGCGCAGCCCGGTGTCGGGGGTGAAATAGGGGGTGGCGATCCACAGCCGTTTCCGCGCCGAGGTGATCGCCTGGGCGAAATAGAGCGTGCCGGTCTCCTGCGGGTCGGAGGGCCCCGAGGCCAGAACCAGCGCCTGCGCCCCCTCGGGAACGTTCCGCGCCGCCCAGTCGAGCGCCGGCAGCTCGCCCGTCGCCCAGTGCCAGTCCTCGGCGAAATGGAGCTGCAGCTGCGCCACCGCGCCGCCCTCGATCCGCACCATGGTGTCGCGCCAGGGCCCGAGCCGCGGGTTGCGGCCGACATATTCGTCGCCGATGTTGTAGCCGCCGGTGAAGGCGACCTCGCCGTCGATCACCGCGATCTTGCGGTGGTTGCGGAAGTTCACCCGCAGCGGCGCCAGCGCGCGCGGCGGATGGCGGGCGTGGAAGTTGGTGATCTCGACCCCGGCCTCGCGCATCCGCGCGATGTAGCTGCGGTGCAGCCCATAGCTGCCGAAGGGATCGTAGAGCACGCAGACCCGCACCCCCTCGCGCGCCTTGGCGATCAGCGCCTCCTGCAGCGCCCGGCCGAGCCCGTCGTCGCGCAGGATGTAGGTCTCGATCAGCACATAGCGCCGCGCCGCACGGATCGCGGCGAAGAGGGTCTCGAACACCTCGGCGCCATCGGTGAGCAGCGCCACCCGGTTGCCCGAGGCGGCCGTGCGGCCGGCGATCGCCTCGAAGCCGGCGCGGATGGCCTGCGTCTCGGGCGACAGCATGGGCGGCGGCGGCGCGGCCTGCGGCGCCTCGGCCACCCGGGCGGCAAGCTCGGACAGCTGGCGGGCGCGGATCATCGCCGGATAGCGGAAATCGCCGAAGATCAGATAGGCCGGCACCCCCACATAGGGCAGCGCCAGCAGGAACACCGTCCAGCCGACCGCGCCCTGCGGCGTGCGGGCAAAGCGCATCGCGCGGAACGCCAGCAGGACCGCCGAGCCGTGCAGGGCCAACAGCCCCGCGGTGACGAGAAAGGCGAGGGCCTCGCCGTTCATCCGCCCGCCCTGCGCGGCGCGCGGCTCATGCCGTGGCGTCGTCGTGCAGCGCCTGAAGCCGGGCAATCACCGCGTCGCAGACCGCGGGCCCCTCGGCACCGAGCGCGGCGTCCAGCGCCCGGATGCGCCGGCGCAACGCGCTGACCTCGTCGATGA
Organism: Paenirhodobacter huangdaonensis; assembly: GCF_004022465.1. Lineage (NCBI taxonomy): Bacteria > Pseudomonadati > Pseudomonadota > Alphaproteobacteria > Rhodobacterales > Paenirhodobacter > Paenirhodobacter huangdaonensis. The sequence goes on from NZ_SAVA01000023.1 coordinate 4,318, forward strand.
GACCAAGGATCAGCGGCACCGCCTCGTCGTTGACCTCCATGTCCTCGGTCAGCTCGACGATCAGCCGCAGCCGCGCAAGGTCGGTCTCGTCATAGGCGGGGCCGGCCTCGGACAGGCGCGGCCGCACCCAGGCCCGGGTGACGCACAGGGTCAGGCGTTCGGCGCTGAGCCGCCCGATCCGGTCCAGGATTTCGGCTTCGGTCATCATCAGCGATCCCCTTTCCATCCGGCGCGCGGGTCATAATGGTGCTTCGCCCGCCAGGCCTTCACCGCCTCGGCCAGCGCCGCGTCCTCCTGCTCGGGCAGCACGATCTTCAGCGTGATGCGCAGATCGCCCGGCGTGCCATGGCCGCGCTGCACGCCCTTGCCGCGCAGCCGCATCACCCGGCCCGAACTCGAGTTCGCCGGCACCTTCAGCTTGACGCGCCCGCCCGGCACCGGCACCTCGACCGGACCGCCAAGCACCGCCTCGTCGATCGAGATCGGCAGATCCATCAGCACGTCATCGCCGTCGCGGCTGAACACCGGATCGGGCGCAACCGAGATCCGCACCAGCGCATCGCCCGCCGGCCCGCCATTCACGCCCGGCCCGCCGCGGCCGGCAAGGCGCAGGCTCTGGCCGTCCTCGATCCCTGCCGGGATCGTCAGCTCGACCCGGCCGACCTCGGGCAGGGTCACCGTCTTCTTCGCGCCGGTGATCGCATCAAGGAAGTCGACCTCGAGGTGGAAATGCAGATCCTGCCCCCGCATCTTCATCTGCTCGAACCCTCCGCCGGCACCACCGAAGCCCCGCCCCGCGCCGCCCTGCGCGCGGAAGGCGCGCGAGAAGATGTCGCCGAGATCGTCGAAGCCGCCCTCGTATTCATAGCGCTGCGACGGGTCGTTTTCCGCATAGGAACGGTAATATTGCCGCTGCGGCTTTTCCTGCCCGCTGGCGTCGATCTCGCCCGCGTCATAGCGACGCTTCTTCTCCGGGTCGCGCAGCAGGTCATGGGCCGCCGACACCTCCTTGAAGCGCTCGGCCTTCTTCGGGTCGCCGCCGGTCAGGTCGGGGTGCAGCTCCTTCGCGAGCTTGCGATAGGCTTTCTTGATCTCGGCTTCCGTGGCCGTCTTCGCCACGCCGAGCACTTCATAGGGGTCTCTGACGCTTGTCTCTGCCATGGGGGTTCGTCCAATTCCTGCGCCGCAACAGGCGGTTGTGCCCAATATAGGCATCGTCCCCCCGCCCCTGCAACGTGCACGCGAAGATCGGCGCCGGAATTCCCGCGCGACATTTCGGCCTTGATGCGCCCGGGACAAGACGGCACGGAGGAGGAGGCAGACCCCGGAGGCCCCGTGACCGACATCGCCATCCTTCTTGTGACATTGCTTGCAGGCGCCATCGTGCTCTGGCCGAAGCTGGCGCACCGGCCGCGCTGGCGCGCGATGATCACCCCGCTCGCCTCGATCATCGGCTCGGGCTTTCTCGTGCTCGGGCCGGTGCTCGACGCCTCTTTCGGCGGCTATGCGCCGCTGGTGATGGCGGGGCTGTGCGCGATGGCCTGGGCCTTCGGCGCGGCGATCCGCTTCAACATGGCCGAGGACGACCCGGACCTCGGCACCGACCCGCTGCCGCTGCCGCATCTGGAAACCGCAGCCTCCTGGGCGCTTGCCTTCTCCTACATCATCTCGGTCGCCTATTACCTGAACCTGTTCGGCGCCTTCGCCGTCAGCCTGACGCCCTTCGACAGCCGGTTCTGGGCCGACACGGTGACGACGGCAATGTTCCTCGTCATTCTCGGCATCGGCTGGTCGGGCGGGTTTCGCGTGCTCGAGCGGGTCGAATATCTCTCGGTGACGGTCAAGCTCGCGATCATCGCCGGGCTGCTGACCGGGCTTGGCGGCTATTTCTGGTCACGGGCCACGACCGGCGCGCTGGTCTTCATCGCGCCCGAGCGCACCGGCTGGAATGCGCTGACACTGGCCTTCGGGCTGATCATCACCGTGCAGGGTTTCGAGACCTCGCGCTATCTCGGCGCGAGCTACGACACCCGCACCCGGATCGCCTCGATGAAGCTCGCGCAGGCGCTGTCGAGCGCGATCTACATGGTCTATGTCGTGCTGCTCGCCTATGTCTTCGCCCGCTCCGAGCTGAAACTGACCGAGACCGCGATCATCGACATGATGCGGGTGGTCTCGCCGATCCTGCCGGGGATGCTGGTGGCGGCGGCGCTGGCGGCGCAATTCTCGGCGGCGATCGCCGACACCTCGGGCGCGGGCGGGCTGTTTGCCGAGGTCACGCGCCGGCGCCTGAGCCCGCGCAAGGCCTATGCGCTGCTTGCCGCCTGCGGCATCGCCCTGACCTGGAGCGCGAATGTCTTCGAGATCATCAATTACGCCTCGCGCGCCTTTGCCGGCTATTACGCGCTGCAGGCGCTGATCGCGGCGGCGAAGGCCCATGCCCGGCACCGCTTCGGCCCGCGCACGCTTGGCTTTGCCGCCCTCGCCCTGCTCGGCGCGGCGATCGTGGTCTTTGGCCAGGCGGCGGGGGGATAACCCCGCCGCCCGCGCCCGTTCAGCGCAGCGGCTGCAGCGCCGCGGCCCATTTCGCCAGCTCGGCGACCATCGCGTCAGCGCTGTCGAGATGCGGCTTCTCGGCCTCGAAGACGCCGTCCTTGAGATGGCCGAAGACCATCGGGATCACCACCTGCTCGGGCACCGGCATCACCTTCAGCGTGGTCAGCATCGTCTTTGCCGTCTGCACCGAGCGCAGCCCGCCCGAAATCCCGCCATAGCTGACGAAGCCCGCGGGTTTGTAGCCCCATTCGGAATAGAGGTAGTCGACCGCGTTCACGAAGGCCGGCGGCGCGGTGAAATTGTACTCCGGGATCACGAAGACGAAGGCGTCCGAGCCCTCGACGATCGCGCTCCAGCGCTTCGTGTGCTCCTGGGTGTATTTCTTCATCCGCGGATGGTTCGGCTCGTCGAGAAGCGGCAGGTTGACCTCGGCGAGGTCGGTCAGCACCACCTCGTCGAAGCCGCCCTTGTTCGCCGCCGCATGAGCGAAGAACCAGTCCGCCACCGGCTTGCCGTTGCGGCCCGGGCGGGTCGAGCAGATCACCACGTTCAGTTTCATCGACATCTCCTGACAGTTGGGGAGGGAAAAATCAGTCGCGGCCGGGCGGGGCAGGGTCCGCCCCGGCCCGGGCCAGCTCTTCGGCGGTGCCGTCAAAGGTCATCACCGGGGCGCCGCGCCAGCCGCCGTGCAGATAAAGCAGGCTCGCCATCAGCAGCGTCGACAGCATCGAAGCCGGGAAGGACAGCCACAGCGCATCGGCGCCAAGCCAGCCCGACAGACCGAAGGCAAAGCCGAGCCGCACCGGATACATCGAGATGAACAGGATGATCAGCGGCCAGACCACCTGCCCGTTCGCCCGCACCGTGCCGAACAGCACCATGGTGAAGCCGAAGGCGATGAAGCCCCAGGTGGCGATGCGGCCGATGTGCTGGCCGATCGGGATGGCCGGGCTGCCGGCGCCGAGGAAGATCTCCATCGCCTGCCGGTCGGCCGCCATCAGCACCGCGACCAGCGTGCCGGTGAGCAGGAAGTTGAACACGAGGCCCGAGCGGGTGATCCGCGCCACCCGGTCCCAGCGGCCGGCGCCGATGTTCTGCGCCGCCATCGCGCTCACCGCCGCGCCAAGCGCCATCGCCGGCATCTGCACATAGGTCCACAGCTGCTGCGTCGCGCCGAAAGCCGCGGTGGTATCGACGCCATGCGCGTTCACCAGGCTCAGCATGGTCAGCATCGAGGAGGAGACGACGATCATCTGCACGCCGATCGGCAGGCCCTTTTCCAGCAGCAGCTTCAGCACCTCGAGATCCGGGCGCAACAGCCGCAGCTCGGCCCCGCGCAGCCGGAGCGGCAGATCGCGGGCGTAGATATAGGTCAGCATGCCGGCAAGGCTGATGACATTCGCCAACGCCGTGGCAAAGGCCGAGCCGCCGATCCCCATCGCCGGAATGGGGCCGAGACCGAGGATGAAGACCGGGTTCAGCCCGATGTCGAGCACCACCGCAAGCGCCATGAAAATGAGCGGCGTCAGCGAGTCGCCCGAACCGCGCAGCGCCATCATCAGCATCGTCTGCATCAGGATCGCCGGCATCGCGACGAAGATCACCCGCAGGAAATCGAGCGCCAGCGGCGCCGTCTCGGCCGGGGTGCCCAGCAGCGCCAGCAGCTCGGGCGCAAAGATCCAGCCCAGCACTGCCACCGCGATCGCCACCGGCACGAAGGTGCCAAGCGCCGTGCCCACCACCTCGCGCGCGGCCTCGATGTCGCCGCGCCCGATCGACTGGCCGATCAGGATCGTCGCCGCCATGCCGAAGCCGAAGACGAAGGAGGTGAGCAGGAACATCACCAGATTGCCGTTCGTCGTGGCGGCAAGCGCATTCTCGCCCAGCAGCCGGCCGATCCACACCGCGTCGATCGAGCCATTCGCAGATTGCAGCACCGAGGAGCCGAGGGTGGGCAGGGCAAAGAGCAGAAGCGCCGCGTTGATCGGGCCGGTCGTCAGGGAATTGCGGGGGGGCATCCGGCACCTTTCACGAAAACAGACCCCGCAAGTGTAGGGCGACTGCCCCTGTTGTCACCCATGCGGGCGGCCCGGGCAAGCGCGCCGTCTTGCCCCCCCCGCGCCGGCGGTGGTTTCGGCGCCTTGCGACTCCACGTCACCGCCGCCGCCGCGGCTGCGGGCCGATCAAACCGTGGCGAGCAAACGGTGTGCGTGCTACTCAGGGGTGTATTCCCGGCCGCGCGCCGGGGGCGAAGGGATGGATTGACCCGGGAATGACCTTGCAAGACAGCACCGACAGCGGCACCGCCCCCGCCACCGAAGACTGGCGCAAGTACCGCGGCAAGCTGACGTTTCTGGCGCTCGTCGCACTCGCCGCCACGGCCTGGTGGGGATATGGCTACTGGACCGAGGGCCGTTTCATCGAAGAGACGAACGACGCCTATCTGCAGGCCGACACGGTGGCGATCGCGCCGAAACTTGGCGGCTATGTGGCCGAAGTGCTGGTCGCGCACAATGCCCGTGTCGCGAAGGGCGCCGCCCTCGTGCGCATCGACGACGCCGATTACCGGGTCCAGCTTGCGCAGGCCGAGGCGCTGGTCGCCGCCGCCGGGGCCGATCTGAACCGCGCCGAGGCCGAGGCGGCGCGCGCCGCCGCCGCCATCGCCCAGGCAAAGGCAGGCAAGGCCGCGGCCGAGGTCGATGCGGGCTTTGCCGAAAGCCAGATCGCCCGTTACACCCCGCTTGCGGCGACCGGCGCCGCCACCGCCGAACAGATGTCGCAGCTGACGAATGCGCGCGCGAAAGCCGCGGCGCAATTGCAGCTGGCGGTGGCGCAGGTCACCGCCGCCGAGGCCGCCGCCCGCACCGCCGCCGCCGCCATCGGCCAGGCAAAGGCCGCCATCGCCCAGGCCGAGGCCGCGCGCGAGAAGGCCCGGCTCGATCTGAAGAATACCGTCGTGCGCGCGCCCTTCGCGGGCATCGTCGGCGACCGCACGGTGACGCCCGGCGCGCTTGTGGGCGCCGGCATGCAGCTGATGATGCTGATCCCCGAAGACCTCTACCTTGTCGCCAATTTCAAGGAGACGCAGGTCGGCGCGATGCGCCCGGGCCAAAGTGTCGAGATCGACGTCGACGCGCTGCCGGGCCATCCGCTCAGCGGCAAGATCGAAAGCCTCTCGCCCGGCACCGGCGCGCAATTCGCGCTGCTGCCGGCGCAGAACGCCACCGGCAATTTCACCAAGATCGTGCAGCGCGTGCCGGTGCGGATCGCGATCACCCCCGATCCGGCGGTGCAGGACCGGCTGCTTGCCGGCCTGTCGGTGACGGCGAAGGTCGACACCCGCGGCGGGGCCACCGAATGAGCCAGACCACGAGCCCGACCGCAGCGCCCCCGGCCCGGGCCGATGCGCAGGCCTGGCTCTCGGTTGCAGCGGGCACCATCGGCGCGCTGATGGCCACCCTCGACATCTCGATCACCAATGCCGCGCTGCCGGTCATTCAGGGCGAGATCGGCGCCAGCCCGACCGAGGCAACCTGGGTCTCGACCGCCTATCTGGTGGCCGAGATCGTGATGATCCCGCTGACCGGCTGGTTCAGCCGGATCTTCGGCATCCGCGATTTCCTGCTGCTCTCGACCGTGCTGTTCACCGCCTTCTCGGTGATGTGCGGGATGTCGTCGTCACTGACGATGATGATCGTCGGGCGCATCGGGCAGGGCTTTTTCGGCGGCGCGATGATCCCGACCGCGCTCACCATCGTCTCGACCCGGCTGCCGCCCGCGCAACAGCCGATCGGCATTGCGCTCTTCGGCATGACGGCGGTGCTGGGCCCGGTGGTCGGGCCGCTGCTCGGCGGCTGGCTGACCGAGCATGTGAGCTGGCATTACGCCTTCTTCCTGAACATCCCGGTCGGCATCGGCCTTGTCGGGCTGCTGTTCTTCGGCCTGCACAAGGAGCGGCTCAATCCCGCCGCCTTCTGGCGCGCCGACTGGCTCGGCATCTTCGGCCTGTCGCTGGCGCTTGGCGCGCTGACCGTGGTGCTCGAGGAAGGCCAGCGCGACATGTGGTTCGACTCGGCCCTGATCCGCGGGCTGAGCGCGGCGACGGTGCTCGGCCTGATTGCCCTGATGATCGGGCAGAAACGCGCGGCCGAACCGGTGATCGACCTCAGCATCCTGAAGGGGCGCGCCTTCTTCGGCGTCTTCGTGCTCAGCCTCAGCCTCGGCGCCGGGCTTTACGGCGTGCTTTACCTGATCCCGCAGTTTCTGGCCGCGGTGCCCGGCTACAACGCCCAGCAATCGGGGGGGATCGTGCTGATCTCGGGCGTGCCGACGATGATGATCATGCCGTTCTTCCCCTGGCTGGTGCGCCATCTCGACCTGCGCCTTGCCGTCGCCGGGGGGATGGCGCTTTTTGCCTGGGGCTGCTGGGTCGACATCACGCTGACCGCGCAATCCTCGGGCGATGATTTCACCCTGTCGCAGGTGTTGCGCGGCTTCGGTCAGGGCTTTGCGCTTTTGTTCCTCAATCAGGCCGCGGCCAGTTCCGTGCCGCCCGAAAAGGCCGAGGACGCCTCGGGCCTGTTCAACGCCGCGCGCAACCTCGGCGGTTCGGTCGGACTGTCGATGATCGCCACCCTGCAAGACCGCCGCGGCTCGTTCCATGCCGAGCGTCTGGCCGAGGCCCTGCCCGCCGGCTCGCCGCAATTGCAGGGCCTTCTGCACGACGGCGGCGCGGCGCCGATGGTGAAACTTCTGCTCGCCGCCCGCGTCATCACCGAACAGGCGCTGGTGATGACCTTCAACGACCTCTTCTATGTCTTCGCCCTGCTGCTTTTCGTCTGCATTCCGCTTGCCGTGCTGCTGCGGCCGCTGCCGAAGGGCGCCGGCCTCGCGATCCATTAGGTGCCCAGATGCGTTCCCTGCCGCTGCTCCTCTGCCTCGCCGCCTGCGCCCCCTTGGGCCCCGATTATCAGGGCCCGCCGGTCGTCGCGACCCTCGCCGCGCGGTTCCAGCACGGGCAGGCGGCGACGGTGCCGGCCAATCCGCCGGCCGAGTGGTGGACCGGCTTCAATGACGCCGAGCTGACCCGGCTGATCGCCCGCGCCCGCGCCGACAGCCCGGCGCTCGACGTCGCCCGCGCCCGGCTTGCGCAGTCGCGCGCGGCCTATGCCGGGGCGGTGGCGAACCTGAACCCGGCGGGCGCGGTGCTGGGCGGCGCGCTCGACACCCGGATCGGCACCGGCGCGGCGGGGGGCAGCGTGCTGGTGCCGGGTCTGCCGCTGACCCTGCCCTCGGATGTGCAGAACGACGTCTATGCCACCGGCTTCGATGCCAGCTGGGAGACGGATCTTCTGGGCGGCAAGCGCCGCGCCGCCGAACGCGGCCGGGCCCAGGCCGAGGCCGCCGAGGCCGCCTTCGCCGATGCGCAGGTGCAGCTCGCCGCCGAGGTCGGGCGCGCCTATGTCGCGCTGCGCGGCGCGCAGGACGCGCTCGCCATCACCCGCCGCTCGGTCGCGCTGAAACAGCGCGGGCTGACGCTGAGCGAAGGGGCCGCGACGCAGGGCGTGACGAATGCGCTCGACATCGCCCGGCTGCGCGCCGATGCTGCCGCGACCGAGGCGCAGATGCCTCTGATCGAGGCGCAGGTCGACGCGCTGAGCGCGCAGCTCGCGGTGCTGACCGGCACCACGCCCGCCGCGCTCGCCCCCGAGCTCGCCCGCCCGCGCGCCGTGCCGCGCCCGCCGCGCAAGGTGGCGATCGGCAACCCCGCCGAGATGCTGCGCCGCCGCCCCGACATCCGCGAGGCCGAGCGCCGCCTTGCCGCCTCGAGCGCCGCGATCGGCGAGACCGCCGCCAGCTTCTTTCCGAAGATCACCTTCATGGGCCTCGTCTCGACCGCCGGCGGCACGCCGGCCGCGGTGCTGCGCTCGGACGGGCTCGGCCTTGCGGTCGGCCCGGTGCTGCAATGGAACGCGCTCGATTTCGGCCGCAAGGATGCGGCGCTGGCGCAGGCGGCGGGGGTCCGCGACGAGGCGCTCGCGGGTTATCGCCAGACGGTGCTCGCCGCGCTCGCCGATGCCGAAGGGTCGCTCTCGGCCTATGAGAAGCGCCGCCGCTCGGTCGCCCGGCTTGCCGAGGCGAGTGCCGAGGCGGCAAGGGCCACCGAGCTTGCCGCGCAGATGGCGGGCGCCGGCACGCTCTCGGTGATCGACCAGCTCGACATCCAGCGCGCCCAGCTGCAGATCGACCTTGCCCTCAGTCAGGGCCGGACCGAGCTTGCCACCGCCTATATCGGCCTGAACAAGAGCCTCGGCCTCGGCTGGGCCCCCGCCCCGCCGCCGCGGCCCGTGGCCGAGGGGGCGCAGGCGGCGATGGCAAAGGCACCCTGAGCGCCGCACGGCCCCTCTTCCCGGCCCCTTGGACAATTTGCCCACCTGCGGCAAGGCGCAGGGGCGCAAGTCGCGCCGTTTTGACCATGATGCCCGCAGCAGCCGCCTCCCCCGGGGAGGACGGCGCATCAGGTTGGAGAAAGACGGATGGACCTTGATATTGTGGAGCTGTCGCGACTGCAGTTTGCGATGACGGCTCTGTATCACTTCCTCTTCGTGCCGCTGACGCTGGGATTGTCGATCCTGGTTGCGATCATGGAGACGGTCTATGTGATGACCGGGCGGCCGATCTGGCGGCAGATGACGAAGTTCTGGGCGACGCTGTTCGGCATCAACTTCGTGCTCGGCGTGGCGACCGGGATCACCATGGAATTCCAGTTCGGGATGAACTGGAGCTATTACAGCCATTATGTCGGCGACATCTTCGGCGCGCCGCTCGCGATCGAGGGGCTGATGGCCTTCTTCATGGAGGCGACCTTCGTCGGGCTGATGTTCTTCGGCTGGGACAAGCTCTCGCGCGTCGGCCATCTGACCGTCACCTGGCTCGTCGCGATCGGCTCGAACTTCTCGGCGCTGTGGATCCTGATCGCCAATGGCTGGATGCAGAACCCGGTGGGCGCCGCGTTCAACCCGATGACCATGCGCATGGAGATGACCTCCTTCTTCGAGGTGCTGTTCAACGAGGTGGCGCAGGCGAAATTCGTCCATACCGTCTCGGCGGGCTATGTCACCGCCTCGATCTTCGTGCTGGGCGTCTCGGCCTGGTACATGCTGAAGGGGCGGCATCTGGAGCTTGCCCGCCGCTCGATCGCGGTGGCGGCGGCCTTCGGCCTTGCCTCCTCCTTCTCGGTCGTCATCCTCGGCGACGAATCGGGTTACAACGCCTCGCTGAACCAGAAGATGAA
>NZ_SAVA01000024.1:0-2920 GCF_004022465.1 Paenirhodobacter huangdaonensis
CGCGCCACCTTCATGCCGAAGCCGATTCAGGGGCTGACCGGCAACGGCTGCCACGCCCATATCTCGGTGTGGGACAGCGCGACCGGCCGGAACGCCTTTGCCGATGACACGAAGGAGCTTGGCCTTTCCGACAGCGGCCGCGCCTTCCTCGGCGGCATCATGAAGCACGCCTCGGCGCTCGCTGTCATCACCAACCCGACGGTGAACAGCTACAAGCGGATCAACGCGCCGCGCACGCTCTCGGGCGCCACCTGGGCACCCAATACCGTGACCTGGACCGGCAACAACCGCACCCATATGGTGCGCGTGCCGGGGCCGGGTCGGTTCGAGCTGCGCCTGCCCGACGGGGCGGTGAACCCCTACCTCTTGCAGGCGGTGATCATCGCCGCGGGGCTCTCGGGGCTGAAGAGCAACGCCGATCCGGGCCCGCGCCACGACATCGACATGTATGCCGAGGGCCACAGGATCGAGGGTGCGCCGAAGCTGCCCCTGAACCTTCTGGACGCGATCCGCGCCTATGACGCGGACCCCGGCCTGAAGGCCGCCATGGGCGCGGAATTCTCGGCCGGATACCTCAAGCTCAAGATGCAGGAGTGGAACGCCTTCGTGAACCACTTCTCCCACTGGGAACGCGACAACACCCTCGATATCTGAACCATCCCCGCGCCCGGGAAAAACGGGCGCGTTTCCTCTACTCGGATGAACAAAATGCGCTTTTCCGGCTTTCGCGTCTTCAAAGAGGCCCTGACGGGGCATCATGGGTGGAAACCCCTGTGGCGCAATCCCGCGCCGCAGCCCGGCTATGACTATGTCATCGTCGGCGGTGGCGGGCACGGGCTTGCGACGGCCTATTACCTGGCCACCACCTTCCGTCAGGCGCGGATCGCGGTGCTCGAGCGCGGCTGGCTTGGCCAGGGCAATATCGGGCGCAACACCACGATCATCCGCTCGAACTATCTGCTGCCGGGCAACGAACCCTTCTACGAATTCTCGATGAAGCTCTGGGAAGGGCTCGAGCAGGCGTTCAACTTCAACGCCATGGTCAGCCAGCGCGGGATTTTGAACCTGATCCATTCGGACGGGCAGCGCGACGCCTATCGGCGGCGCGGCAACGCGATGCTGCTGGCCGGCGCGGATGCCGAGCTGCTCGACCGCGACGCGGTGCGGGCGATGTATCCCTGGCTCAATTTCGACAATGCCCGCTTCCCGATCAAGGGCGGGCTGTTGCAGCGCCGCGCCGGCACCGCGCGCCATGACGGCGTCGCCTGGGGCTATGCCCGCGGCGCCGATGCGGCCGGCGTCGATCTGATCCAGAATTGCGAAGTCACCGGCTTCCGCATCGAGAACGGCAAGATCCGCGGTCTCGAGACCTCGCGCGGCTATATCGGTGCGAAGACCGTGGGCGTCGCCGTCGCCGGCATGTCGGGCAAGGTGATGGCGCTGGCGGGAATGCGCCTGCCGATCGAGAGCCACGTGTTGCAGGCCTTCGTCAGCGAGGGGCTGAAGCCGGTGCTCGACGGCGTCATCACCTTCGGCGCCGGGCATTTCTATGTCAGCCAGTCGGACAAGGGCGGGCTGGTCTTCGGCGGCGACATCGACGGCTATAATTCCTATGCGCAGCGCGGCAACCTGCCGGTGATCGAGGACGTGGCCGAGGGCGGCATGGCGTTGATGCCGGCGATCGGCCGGGCACGGCTGTTGCGCGCCTGGGGCGGGATCATGGACATGTCGATGGACGGCAGCCCGATCATCGACCGCACCCCGGTCGAGGGGCTCTTCCTCAATGCCGGCTGGTGCTACGGCGGGTTCAAGGCGACGCCGGCCTCGGGCTATTGCTTTGCCCATCTGCTTGCCACCGGGGGCCCGCACGAGACCGCCACGGCCTATCGGCTCGATCGTTTCGCGCGCGGCGCGGTGATCGACGAGAAGGGCATGGGCGCCCAGCCGAACCTGCACTGAGCGCGTGCGAGACCCGCACCGGACATACCGAACCGAAGGCGAAAGACATGCTGATCCCCCATCCCCTTCTCGGCCCGCGCGACGCGCAGGAGTTCACCTATCTCGGCGATGCGTCGCTCTTGAACCGCCCCGACGGCAGGGCGGAGGGCGCGCTCGACGCCTTCAACCGCCATGTCTATCTGCGCGACAACCCGATGGGCGTGCACCGCGAGCTGTGGTTCCACGAGCAGGGCGACCGCAGCTGGCTGGTCGTCACCCGCAACACCGTGACCCATGAAATCCTCGGCGCCGAGCTTGCCCGCGATGTGGCGCTGGCGCAGAAGGGAGGGGCGAAATGAGCCGTCTTTCCGGTGGTCTCGTCGACCGTTCCGAACGCCTGAGCTTCACCTTCGACGGCAAGTCCTTCACCGGCCATCCGGGCGACACGCTCGCCTCGGCGCTCCTGGCAAATGACATCCGCCTGGTCGGGCGCTCGTTCAAGTATCACCGCCCGCGCGGCATCTTCGCGGCCGGTCCCGAGGAGCCGAATGCACTTGTCGAGCTGCGCGGCGGTGCCCGGCAGGAACCGAACACCCGTGCCACGGTGGCCGAGCTCTTCGACGGGCTCGAGGCGTGCAGCCAGAACCACGCGGGCAGCCTGCGCCACGACCTGCTCGCGGTGAATGACCTGTTCGCGCCGTTCTTCGCGGCGGGGTTCTATTACAAGACCTTCATGTGGCCGAAGGCGTTCTGGGAGAAGCTCTACGAGCCCGCGATCCGGCGCGCGGCGGGGCTTGGGCGGCTGTCGATGCGTCCCGACCCCGATGCCTATGACAAGGGCTTCCTGCATTGTGACCTGCTTGTCGTCGGCGCCGGCCCCGCGGGGCTTGCCGCGGCGCTGACCGCAGCGCGGGCCGGCGCGCGGGTGATCCTTGCCGACGAGGACTTCCGCCTCGGCGGCCGGCTGATGGCGGAGAGCCAC
>NZ_SAVA01000024.1:2930-5927 GCF_004022465.1 Paenirhodobacter huangdaonensis
GCCACAGGCTCGACGATGCGCCGGCGACGGACTGGGTGGCCTCGGTCGAGGCCGAATTCGCCAGCCTGCCGAACCTGCGGGTGATGCGCCGCACCACGGTCTTCGGCGCCTTCGATCATGGCATCTATGGCGCGCTCGAGCGGGTCTCGGACCACCTCGCGACGCCCGGCACGGCGGTACGCCAGACGCTGTGGCGGATCACCGCGAAGCGCACCGTGCTGGCCGCGGGCGCGATCGAGCGGCACATCCCCTTCGCCAACAACGACCGCCCCGGCATCCTGCTTGGCGGTGCGCTGCGCGCCTATGCGAACCGCTGGGCAGTGGCGCCGGCGCAGCAGGTGGCGATCTTCACCAATGGCGATGATGGCCACCGCACCGCGCTCGACCTGATCGCGAAGGGCGTCGAGGTGACCGCGGTGGTCGATCCGCGCCCCGAGGTGAAGCCCTTCGGCAACTACCCGCTCTTCGCCGGCGCGGTGGTCAGCGACAGCCGCGGCCGGCACGGGTTGCGCCGGATCGCGGTGACCCGCGAGGGCCGCACGCATTGGGTCGAGGCCGGCGCGCTTGGCGTCTCGGGCGGCTGGAACCCGAATGTGCAGCTTGCAAGCCATCACCGCGGCCGGCCGGTCTGGAACGACGACCTGCTCGCCTTCCTGCCCGAGCCCGGTGCGGTGCCGGGGCTCACCGCCGCGGGGGCGGCGGCGGGGCAGGGCGAGACCGGGGCGGCGCTGGCCTCGGGCGCGCGGGTGGCGCAGGCGGCGCTGGCCGATCTCGGCATCGCCGCGGCCCTTCCCGATCTGCCGCGCACCGTCGACCTGCCTTCGAGGCAGGTGGCCTTCTGGCAGGTGCCGGGCAAGGGCCGGGCCTGGGTCGATCTGCAAAACGACGTCACCGTCAAGGACATCAGGCTTGCGCATCAGGAGAACATGCGCCCGGTCGAGCATCTGAAGCGCTGGACCACGCTCGGCATGGCGACCGATCAGGGCAAGACCTCGAACGTCACGGCGCTGGCCGTGATGGCCGAGCTGACCGGCCAGACGCTTCCTGCGACCGGTACCACGATCTTCCGCCCGCCCTGCACGCCGGTGGCGCTTGCCGCGCTTGGCGGCGGCGACAGCGGGCAGAGCTTCCGCCCGCGCCGGCTCACGCCGACGCATGACTGGGCGGCGGCGCAGGGTGCGGCCTTCGTCGAGGTCGGGCCCTGGATGCGGGCGCAATACTTCCCCTGCCCGGGCGAGACGCACTGGCGCCAGAGCGTCGACCGCGAGGTGCTGGCGACGCGCGCGGGCGTCGGCATCTGCGACGTGACCACGCTTGGCAAGGTCGATGTGCAGGGGGCGGACGCGGGCGAATTCCTCGACCGGATCTATGCCAATGCCATGGCCTCGCTGAAGGTCGGCATGGTGCGCTATGGTCTGATGCTGCGCGAGGACGGCTTTGCCTATGACGACGGCACCTGCGCGCGCCTTGGCGAGGACCACTACATCGTCACCACCACCACGGCGCAGGCCGGGCCGGTCTATCGCCACATGGAATTCTGCCGGCAATGCCTGTGGCCCGAGCTTGACGTGCAGCTGATCTCGACCACCGATGCCTGGGCGCAGCTTTCCGTCGCGGGCCCCAATGCGCGGCGTCTGCTTGCGCGGGTGGTCGACGGCTTCGACCTCGCGAACGCGGCCTTCCCGTTCATGGCCTGCGCGGAACTCACCGTCTGCGGCGGGCTCAGGGCGCGGCTCTTCCGGATCTCGTTCTCGGGCGAACTCGCCTATGAGATCGCGGTGCCGGCACGCTATGGCGCGGCGCTGATGGCGCGGCTGATCGCGGTCGGTGCCGATCTCGGCGCCACCCCCTACGGCACCGAGGCCCTGGGCGTGCTGCGCATCGAGAAGGGCCATGCCGCGGGCAATGAGCTGAACGGCCAGAGCACGGCGCAGATGCTCGGCATGGGCAGGATGGTTTCGGCGAAGAAGGATGCGATCGGGGCGGTGATGAGCCGGCGCGAGGCGCTCGTGGCCGACACCCGCCGCCTTGTGGGCCTGGTGCCGGTCGATCCGGCCCTGCCGGTCACCGCCGGCGCGCATCTCTTCACCGCGGGCGCGGCGCAGAAGACCGGGACCGATCAGGGCTGGATCACCTCGGCCTGCTTCTCGCCCCATCTCGGCCATGCGATCGGGCTCGGGTTCCTCGAGAACGGCGCCGACCGGCTGGGCGAGGTGATCACCGCCGCCAACCCGCTCGAGGGCCAGCAGATCGCGCTGCGCGTGGTCCCGCCCCATTTCGTCGATCCTGAAGGAGGACGGCTCCGTGACTGACCTGACCCCGATGCCCGCACTCGGCCGTGCGGCGGTTTCTCCCCTGCGCGCGGGCGCGCTGACGATCTCGGTGAACGAGGCGGTGGCGCTGGCCGGGCTCGCACTGCGGCGCGGCGCCGTGCCGCCCGCGTCGATGGGGCTTGTGCTGCCCGGCCCGGGCGGCTGGTGCGCCGGGCAGGGGGTGGCGGCGTTCTGGACCGGCCCCGGCCAGTGGATGATCGAGGCCGAGGGCCGCGCTGCAGAGGACGTCGCGCGCGAGCTGAAAACCCGCCATCCCGACTGCTCGGTGACCGAACAGACCGACGGCTGGGTCGCCTTCGAGATCGTTTCGGTCGCCGGTGGCGCACCGATCGTGCGGCTGATGGAGAAACTCGTCAACGTGGATGCGGCGGGTTTCGGCCCCGGCTGCGCGACGCGGACGGGGCTCGAGCACATGTCGGTGTTCGTGATCCGCCGCGCCGAGGATCGTCTCGCGATCATCGGCATGCGCACGCTGGCGGGCTCGCTGTGGCACGCGATCGAGACCGCCGCGATGCGGCTGCAGGAGGAACCGGCATGAGTGCCAGGATCATCGACGGGAAGGCCTTCGCGGCCAGGGTGCGGGCGCAGGTGGCCGAACATGTGGCGCGGCTGCGCGAGGAGCAGGGGATCACCCCGGGGCTCGCGGTGGTGCTGGTGGGCGAGG
>NZ_SAVA01000025.1:2500-5409 GCF_004022465.1 Paenirhodobacter huangdaonensis
GACCAGCCGAGCCGTGAGAATGAGCAGAATGGTCTGGAAAGGCCAGCGATATGGGTGACAGCCCCGTATGCGAAGTTTGATCGGACGTATTAAGTAGGGCGGGACACGTGAAATCCTGTCTGAAGATCGGGGGACCACCCTCGAAGGCTAAGTACTCCTTACTGACCGATAGCGAACCAGTACCGTGAGGGAAAGGTGAAAAGCACCCCGACGAGGGGAGTGAAACAGTTTCTGAAACCGGACGCCTACAAGCAGTCGGAGCCGCCTTGAGCGGTGACGGCGTACCTTTTGTATAATGGGTCAACGACTTGGTCTTACGAGCAAGCTTAAGCCGTTAGGTGTAGGCGCAGCGAAAGCGAGTCTTAAATGGGCGATGAGTTCGTGGGATCAGACCCGAAACCGAGTGATCTAGCCATGTGCAGGATGAAGGTTGGGTAACACCAACTGGAGGTCCGAACCGACACCCGTTGAAAAGGGTCCGGATGACGTGTGGCTAGGGGTGAAAGGCCAATCAAACTCGGAGATAGCTGGTTCTCCGCGAAAGCTATTTAGGTAGCGCCTCGGACGAATACCTTGGGGGGTAGAGCACTACATGGGTGATGGGGTCCCACAGACTTACTGAGCCTAAGTAAACTCCGAATACCCAAGAGTACTATCCGGGAGACACACGGCGGGTGCTAACGTCCGTCGTGAAGAGGGAAACAACCCTGACCAACAGCTAAGGCCCCCAATTCGTGGCTAAGTGGGAAAGCATGTGGGACTTCCATAACAACCAGGAGGTTGGCTTAGAAGCAGCCATCCTTTAAAGATAGCGTAACAGCTCACTGGTCTAGTCAAGAGGTCCTGCGGCGAAGATGTAACGGGGCTCAAGCCACGAGCCGAAGCTTTGGATGCACAGTGATGTGCGTGGTAGCGGAGCGTTCTGTGATATAGAACGCTGCCTCCTTAGTATCGCTCGCGATACATTGGAGGCAATGTTCTGACTGTGAAGCCGGCCTGTGAGGGATCCGGTGGAGTGATCAGAAGTGAGAATGTTGACATGAGTAGCGACAAAGAGGGTGAGAGACCCTCTCGCCGAAAGTCCAAGGGTTCCTGCTTAAAGCTAATCTGAGCAGGGTAAGCCGGCCCCTAAGGCGAGGCCGAAAGGCGTAGTCGATGGGAACCAGGTTAATATTCCTGGGCCAGGAGGATGTGACGGATCCCAAAGGTAGTGAGGTCTTATCGGATTGATCTTGCTGCTCAGGGGTTCCTGGAAATAGCCCTCCGCGAGACCGTACCCGAAACCGACACAGGTGGACTGGTAGAGAATACCAAGGCGCTTGAGAGAACCACGTTTAAGGAACTCGGCAAAATGCCTCCGTAAGTTCGCGAGAAGGAGGCCCCATTCCTGGGCAACCAGGGGTGGGGGGCACAAACCAGGGGGTGGCGACTGTTTACTTAAAACACAGGGCTGTGCGAAGCCGTAAGGCGACGTATACAGTCTGACGCCTGCCCGGTGCTGGAAGGTTAAAAGGAGGGGTGCAAGCTCCGAATTGAAGCCCCAGTAAACGGCGGCCGTAACTATAACGGTCCTAAGGTAGCGAAATTCCTTGTCGGGTAAGTTCCGACCTGCACGAATGGCGTAACGATCTCCCCGCTGTCTCAAACGTGGACTCAGCGAAATTGAACTGTGTGTCAAGATGCACACTACCCGCGGTTAGACGGAAAGACCCCATGAACCTTTACTCTAGCTTTGCACTGGCATCAGGATTGTGATGTGCAGGATAGGTGGTAGGCTTTGAAGCGGCGACGCCAGTCACCGTGGAGCCTCCCTTGAGATACCACCCTTCGCACTCTTGATGTCTAACCGCGGCCCGTTATCCGGGTCCGGGACCCTGCATGGTGGGGAGTTTGACTGGGGCGGTCGCCTCCCAAATCGTAACGGAGGCGCGCGAAGGTTGGCTCAGACCGGTCGGAAATCGGTCGTTGAGTGCAATGGCAGAAGCCAGCCTGACTGCAAGACTGACAAGTCGAGCAGAGACGAAAGTCGGCCATAGTGATCCGGTGGTCCCAAGTGGGAGGGCCATCGCTCAACGGATAAAAGGTACTCTGGGGATAACAGGCTGATGATGCCCAAGAGTCCATATCGACGGCATCGTTTGGCACCTCGATGTCGGCTCATCTCATCCTGGGGCTGGAGCAGGTCCCAAGGGTATGGCTGTTCGCCATTTAAAGAGGTACGTGAGCTGGGTTTAGAACGTCGTGAGACAGTTCGGTCCCTATCTGCCGTGGGTGTAGGATACTTGATGGGAGTTGCCCCTAGTACGAGAGGACCGGGGTGAACGATCCACTGGTGGACCAGTTGTCGTGCCAACGGCAGTGCTGGGTAGCTATGATCGGACAGGATAAACGCTGAAGGCATCTAAGCGTGAAGCCCCCCCAGAAACTAGGTATCCCTTGAGGGCCGTGGAAGACCACCACGTCGATAGGCCGGAGATGTAAGCGCGGTAACGCGTTCAGTTGACCGGTACTAATTGCCCGATTGGCTTGATTTGATCCAGTAGCAGCAAGGCTCAGGACCAAAAGCAAGTATACACAAGGTTACTACTCGACTTGGACAGGATGGCTTCTTTCTCGGTTTGGTGGTCATAGCGCTGGCTAAACACCCGATCCCATCCCGAACTCGGCCGTTAAGGGCCAACACGCCAATGGTACTGCGTCTTAAGACGTGGGAGAGTAGGTCACCGCCAAACCTAGTAAGAAGCCAACGTTCTCTCAAAACGATCCAATACCCCGATAAGCTCAAAAGCCCTCGGGGCAAGACCTCAGGCGACACCAAAGTCGCTCCCGGTCGCGGGGTGGAGCAGCCCGGTAGCTCGTCAGGCTCATAACCTGAAGGTCGCAGGTTCAAATCCTGCCCCCGCAACCAA
>NZ_SAVA01000026.1:0-4016 GCF_004022465.1 Paenirhodobacter huangdaonensis
AATCCGTGACGGCTGAAGCCGAAGCTGAACGGAGAAGACCATGTGTGGCATCGTTGGCCTCTTTCTGAAGAAGGACGCTTTGCGGCCCCGGCTCGGGGACATGCTCACCGACATGCTGATCACCATGACCGACCGCGGCCCGGACAGTGCCGGGATCGCGATCTATGGCGATGCGTCGGAGGGGCTGAAGATGACGGTCCAGTCGGACACGCCCAAGACGGGGTTTGCCGGGCTCGAGGCGGCGCTTGGCGCGGCGCTCGGCGCGCCGGTTACCATGGCGGTGATCGACACCCATGCGGTGCTGACGATCCCGGCGGGGGCCGAGGCGGCGGCGCGCGCCTTTGCGGCCGAGACGGGCCTGCGGGTGATGGGCGTCGGGTCTGCGATGGAGATCTTCAAGGAGGTCGGGCTGCCGAAGGAGGTGGCGGCGCGCTTCGGGATCCGGGCGATGGCGGGCAGCCATGGCATCGGCCACACGAGGATGGCGACGGAATCGGCGGTGACCACGATGGGGGCGCATCCGTTCTCGACCGGCGCCGACCAGTGTCTTGTGCACAATGGCTCGCTGTCGAACCACAATGCGATGCGCCGGGTGCTGAGCGCGAAGGGCTTTGCGCCGCAGACGCAGAACGACACCGAGGTGGCGGCCTGCTACATCTCCTCGCGGCTTGCCGAGGGCGCGAACCTCGGGGAGGCACTCGAAGGCACGCTTCAGGATCTCGACGGCTTCTTCACCTTCGTCGTCGGCACGAAGAATGGCTTCGGCGTGGTGCGCGACCCGATCGCGTGCAAGCCTGCGGTGATGGCCGAGACCGAGGATTACGTCGCCTTCGGCTCGGAATACCGCGCTTTCGCCAATCTGCCGGGGATCGAGACCGCCCGCGTCTGGGAACCGGAACCCGCCACCGTCTACTTCTGGGAGCGCTGAGAATGCAGACCCTCGACATGTCCACCCTGGTGCTGCGCGATGTGAACGCGGCGCTGCAGGCCCAGGCCGAGACCACCAACCAGACCGCCTGGGTGGTCGAGAACCCGAAGGGCGCGCATGCCGTGGCCGTCGGCCTCGATGCGCCGATCGAAGTGACCGTGAAGGGCTCGACCGGCTATTATTGTGCCGGCATGAACAAGCAGGCCACCGTGCATGTGACGGGCTCGGCCGGGCCGGGCGTGGCCGAGAACATGATGTCGGGCACCGTCATCATCGAGGGCGACGCCAGCCAATATGCGGGCGCCACCGGCCATGGCGGGCTGCTTGTCATCAAGGGCAATGCGTCGAGCCGCTGCGGCATCTCGATGAAGGGCATCGACATCGTGGTCTTCGGCAATGTCGGGCACATGTCGGCCTTCATGGCGCAATCGGGCAATCTGGTGGTGCTGGGCGATGCCGGCGAGGCGCTTGGCGACAGCCTCTACGAGGCGCGGCTCTTCGTGCGCGGCTCGGTCGCCTCGCTCGGTGCCGATTGCATCGAGAAGGAGATGCGGCCCGAGCATCTGGCGATCCTGACCGAGCTTCTGGAGCGCTCGGGCGCGCCGGCGAAGCCTGAGGAGTTCCGCCGCTACGGCTCGGCCCGCACGCTCTACAATTTCCACGTCGACCACGCCTCGGCGTATTGAGGACCCGACCCATGGACAAGACCCCCCAGACCCTGCCGCGCGACAGCTGGACCTTCTCGCCCGAGATCAACGCCGAGATCCGGCGCGCCGCGGCGACCGGCATCTATGACATCCGCGGCGGCGGTGCGAAGCGGCGGATGCCGCATTTTGACGACCTGCTGTTCCTTGGCGCCTCGATGTCGCGCTATCCGCTCGAGGGCTATCGCGAGAAATGCGGCACCGGGGTGGTGCTCGGCACGCGCTTCGCGAAGAAACCGATTGAGCTGAAGATCCCGGTGACGATCGCCGGGATGAGCTTCGGCGCGCTCTCGGGGCGGGCGAAGGAGGCGCTTGGCCGCGGCGCGACGATGGCCGGCACCTCGACCACCACGGGCGACGGCGGCATGACCGACGAGGAGCGTGGCCATTCGGAAAAGCTCGTCTATCAATACCTGCCGAGCCGCTACGGGATGAACCCCGACGATCTGCGCCGCGCCGATGCGATCGAGATCGTGGTCGGCCAGGGCGCCAAGCCCGGCGGCGGCGGCATGCTTCTGGGCCAGAAGATCACCGAGCGGGTCGCCGGCATGCGCAACCTGCCGGTCGGCATCGACCAGCGCTCGGCCTGCCGGCATCCGGACTGGACCGGGCCCGACGATCTCGAGATCAAGATCCTCGAGATCCGTGAGATCACCAATTGGGAAAAGCCGATCTACATCAAGATCGGCGGCGCACGGCCCTATTATGACACCGCGCTCGCGGTGAAGGCCGGCGCCGATGTCGTGGTGCTTGACGGCATGCAGGGCGGCACCGCGGCGACGCAGGACGTGTTCATCGAGCATGTCGGCCAGCCGACGCTCGCCTGCATCCGGCCCGCGGTGCAGGCGCTGCAGGATCTGGGCATGCACCGCAAGGTGCAGCTGATCGTCTCGGGCGGCATCCGCACCGGCGCCGATGTGGCGAAGGCCCTCGCCCTTGGCGCCGATGCGGTCTCGATCGGCACCGCGGCGCTCGTCGCGCTTGGCGAGAACGACCCGAAATGGGCCGCGGAATATACCAAGCTCGGCACCACGGCGGATGCCTATGACGACTGGCACGAGGGCAAGGACCCGGCCGGCATCACCACCCAGGACCCCGCGCTGATGACGCGGCTCGACCCGGTCGAGGCGGCGCGCCGGCTGCGCAACTATCTTGCCGTGCTGACGCTCGAGGCGCAGACGATCGCGCGCGCCTGCGGCAAGAGCCATGTGCACAATCTCGAGCCCGAGGATCTGTGCGCGCTGACGATCGAGGCGGCGGCGATGGCGGGTGTGCCGCTTGCGGGCACCAGCTGGATCCCCGGCCAGACCGGATTCTGAGGGGGCGGGCGGGGCCGCCCCCGCCCGTGCCGATCTGCCGTCACGTGAGAAAGGGCCACAAGGCCCGCGAGGCCCGAGAGGCCGCAACAGGGAAACGACGATGATCGATCTTGCCGCCTTCGCCCGTGAAAAGGGCGTGAAATACTTCATGATCTCCTACACCGACCTCTTCGGCGCGCAGCGGGCGAAGCTGGTGCCGGCCTCGGCGATTGCCGAGATGCAGGCGGACGGCGCGGGCTTTGCCGGCTTTGCGACGCATCTCGACCTGACGCCGGCGCATCCCGACATGCTCGCCGTGCCCGACGCGCCCTCGGTGATCCAGCTGCCCTGGAAGCGCGATGTCGCCTGGGTCGCCTCGAACTGCGTGATGGAGGGCTCGGATCTCGCGCAGGCGCCGCGCAACGTGCTTTCCCGCCTCATCGCCGAGGCCGCCGAAATGGGGCTCGAGGTGAAGACCGGGGTCGAGCCCGAGTTCTTCCTGCTCACCCCCGACGGGCTCGCGATCTCGGACGCGGCCGACACCGCGGCGAAGCCCTGCTACGACCAGCAGGCGGTGATGCGCCGCTATGACGTGATCGCCGAGATCTGCGATTACATGCTCGAGCTCGGCTGGGAGCCCTATCAGAACGACCACGAGGATGCGAACGGCCAGTTCGAGATGAACTGGAAATACGACGGCGCGATGGCCACCGCCGACAAGCACAGCTTCTTCAAGTTCATGGTGAAATCGGTCGCGGAAAAGCACGGGCTGCGCGCCACCTTCATGCCGAAGCCGATTCAGGGGCTGACCGGCAACGGCTGCCACGCCCATATCTCGGTGTGGGACAGCGCGACCGGCCGGAACGCCTTTGCCGATGACACGAAGGAGCTTGGCCTTTCCGACAGCGGCCGCGCCTTCCTCGGCGGCATCATGAAGCACGCCTCGGCGCTCGCTGTCATCACCAACCCGACGGTGAACAGCTACAAGCGGATCAACGCGCCGCGCACGCTCTCGGGCGCCACCTGGGCACCCAATACCGTGACCTGGACCGGCAACAACCGCACCCATATGGTGCGCGTGCCGGG
>NZ_SAVA01000027.1:0-2868 GCF_004022465.1 Paenirhodobacter huangdaonensis
GATGGACCTTGATATTGTGGAGCTGTCGCGACTGCAGTTTGCGATGACGGCTCTGTATCACTTCCTCTTCGTGCCGCTGACGCTGGGATTGTCGATCCTGGTTGCGATCATGGAGACGGTCTATGTGATGACCGGGCGGCCGATCTGGCGGCAGATGACGAAGTTCTGGGCGACGCTGTTCGGCATCAACTTCGTGCTCGGCGTGGCGACCGGGATCACCATGGAATTCCAGTTCGGGATGAACTGGAGCTATTACAGCCATTATGTCGGCGACATCTTCGGCGCGCCGCTCGCGATCGAGGGGCTGATGGCCTTCTTCATGGAGGCGACCTTCGTCGGGCTGATGTTCTTCGGCTGGGACAAGCTCTCGCGCGTCGGCCATCTGACCGTCACCTGGCTCGTCGCGATCGGCTCGAACTTCTCGGCGCTGTGGATCCTGATCGCCAATGGCTGGATGCAGAACCCGGTGGGCGCCGCGTTCAACCCGATGACCATGCGCATGGAGATGACCTCCTTCTTCGAGGTGCTGTTCAACGAGGTGGCGCAGGCGAAATTCGTCCATACCGTCTCGGCGGGCTATGTCACCGCCTCGATCTTCGTGCTGGGCGTCTCGGCCTGGTACATGCTGAAGGGGCGGCATCTGGAGCTTGCCCGCCGCTCGATCGCGGTGGCGGCGGCCTTCGGCCTTGCCTCCTCCTTCTCGGTCGTCATCCTCGGCGACGAATCGGGTTACAACGCCTCGCTGAACCAGAAGATGAAGCTCGCCGCGATCGAGGCGATGTGGGAAACCGAACCGGCGCCCGCCTCCTTCACCCTCTTCGGCATCCCCGATCAGGCGGCGCGCGAGACCCATTACGCGGTGAAGATCCCCTTCGCGATGGGGCTTCTCGGCACCCGCTCGCTGACCGAGGAAATCCCCGGCATCGACCAGCTGGTGAAACAGGCCGAGGCCCGGGTGCGCTCGGGGCTGCTTGCCTATGACGCGCTGATGCAGATCCGCGCGGCGAAGGGCAATGTCACGCCCGAACAGACGGCCGCCTTCGAGGAACACTCGAAGGATCTGGGCTTTGCCTTCCTGCTCAAACGCTATGTCGACGACCCGCGCCAGGCCACCGAGGCGCAGATCGTGCAGGCCGCGAATGACACCGTGCCCACGGTCTGGCCGATCTTCTGGTCGTTCCGGATCATGGTCGCGCTCGGCTTCTCCTTCATCGCGGTTCTGGGCTATTTCTTCGTGGTCTCGAACTTCAAGGGGATGCGCTATCCCCGCTGGGCGCTGCGGCTGGCGGTGATCGTCATCCCCGCGCCCTGGATCGCCGCGGAACTGGGCTGGTTCACCGCCGAATTCGGCCGCCAGCCCTGGACCGTCGACGGCGTGCTGCCGACCGCGCTCTCGGTCAGCCATCTCTCGGTCGCGGATCTCGCGATCACCCTTGCGGGCTTCGTGCTGTTCTACACCGTGCTCTTCATCATCGAGATGGGGCTGATGGTGAAATACATCCGCAAGGGCCCCTATCAGGACGTCGCCGAGACCGAGGACTGGATGCGCCGCCACGCGGCGCGGCTGAAGACCTCGGACGATGCCGTCACCATGCCTGCGGAGTAAGATGCCATGATTTTGCATGATCTGATCAGTCTCGATGTGCTGCGGGTGATCTGGTGGGGCCTTCTGGGCGTGCTGCTCATCGGCTTTGCCGCCACCGACGGCTTCGACATGGGGGTGGGGGCGCTGCTGCCCTTCGTCGCCAAGACCGATGACGAGCGCCGCGTCGTGATCAACACCGTCGGCCCGGTCTGGGAAGGCAACCAGGTGTGGTTCATCCTCGGCGGCGGCGCGATCTTCGCCGCCTGGCCGCCGCTTTACGCGGTCAGCTTCTCGGGCTTCTACCTTGCCATGTTCGCCGTGCTCGCGGCGCTGATCCTGCGGCCCGTCGGCTTCAAGTACCGCTCGAAGCGCGAGGGCCATGCCTGGCGCAACGGCTGGGACTGGGCGCTCTTCGTCGGCGGCGCGGTGCCGGCGCTGATCTTCGGCGTCGCCGTCGGCAATGTGCTGCAGGGCGTGCCGTTCCAGATCACCGAGGATCTGATGCCGCTCTACCCCGGCGCCTTCTATGCGAAGTTCCTCGGTCTGCTGAACCCCTTCGCGCTGCTTGCGGGCGTGGTCTCGCTGAGCATGCTGCTGCTGCATGGCGCGGGCTGGCTGACGCTGAAGACCGAGGGCGCGGTGCAGCGCCGCGCGATCGCGATCGGTTCGGTCGCGGGGCTCGTGGCGATCGCGGCCTATGTGCTCGCCGGTGTCTGGCTGGCCTACGGCATCCCGGGCTATGCGCTGACCTCCGAGGTCGCGGCGAACGGGCCGTCGAACCCGCTGCTCAGCACCGTCGCGCATCAGGGCTCGTGGCTTGCGGCCTATGCGCTGCGGCCCTGGATCGCGATCGCGCCGGTTCTGGGCATCGCCGGCATGGCGCTGGCGATCCTCGCGATGCGCAAGGGAAACGGGGCGGCACTGATCTTCTCGGGGCTGGCGATCTTCGGCGTGATCGCCTCGGTCGGGCTGACGATGTTTCCGTTCATCCTGCCCTCCTCGATCCAGCCCGACGCTTCGCTCACCGTCTGGGACGCCTCTTCCTCGCACCTGACGCTGTTCGTGATGCTCGTCGTCTCGGTGATCTTCGTGCCGATCATCCTTGCCTACACCGCCTGGGTCTACAAGGTGCTCTGGGGCAAGGTCACCGTCGCCGAGATCACTGAAAACAAGAACGCCTACTGAGAAAGGACGCATCCCATGTGGTACTTCGCCTGGATCCTCGGCCTCCCCCTCGCCGCCCTCATCGCCGTCGCAAACGCGATGTGGCTCGAAATGCTCAA
>NZ_SAVA01000028.1:0-2192 GCF_004022465.1 Paenirhodobacter huangdaonensis
GAGGGTGGTTTCGTCTCGCAGAAGGTGACCTTCGAGCTGGACCCGATCGCCGGGCGGATGATCACCCCGATTTACGGCGAGCTGACCTCGGTTTTCGTGCCGGTGCAGGCCATGGATGCGATCCGTGATCCGGACGCGGCCTATGCCGGGATGACCGAGGTCATCCGTGAAAAGCTGCTCAGCGGCAATCCGCTGTTCGGGCTCGAACCGGAGGGGCAGATTTCGAAGCGGTGCGGCGTCAATCCCAGGTCCATCGGCGGCGTGAAAAAGGTGAGCGAGGCGGTTCGGCTCGGGCACAATGCGGCGGTGAATTTCCTGCGCCAGCGCAAATATGTCAAAGCTTCGACGGTGCTCGCGTCGAATACCGCGATGACGCCGGCGCTGATTTCGCAGACGGTTCTCGAACGGCTGAACGGCGTGCTTGATCCCGATGACCATATCAACGGGCGTGTCGATTTCGCGGGCCAGATTCCGGTGAAGGGCATCGGCATCGAGGCCGACGCGGTGTTGACGTCGAATGCGACCTTCCGGGAGACTGGCGGCGGCACGCGGACCGCGGGCAAAGCGTTCGACATGTCGCGGACGAACGCCAACGGCGGCGTCGGCTTTATCGCGACGGGCACCCTCGGCGTGCCGGCCGTTTTCGCTGACCTCGCGGGCGCCGAGGGCGTTTCGCTGTCCGATTTCTACCTGGCACAGAAGCAGGACGAGTTGACGCGGAAAATGCGCCAGTTCGTGGATGACAACCCCGAATACGGCGAGGAAATGGCGCTTCGCTGGGCGCATGGTCTGTCGGTGGATAGCGGCAAGATGCCGTTCGTCATCAGCGAGCAGCGCCGGGCTTTCGGGCGCAGCCTCGTCGGCGCGACGGATACCGGAGGCGTTCAGAGCGACGTCATGCGCTCCGACATGATGCTGGAGTTGTCGTTCAATGTGCCGGTGCCTCGCACCGAGCTGGGTGGCATCATTATCACGTTCTGTTCGATCAAGCCGGATGAGACGATTTCCTCGCAGCCGCATCCCTTCTTGTCGGATGCGTGGGGCGCCGACAACTTCGTCGCCGCCGAGCTGGCGATTGATCCGGTTCCGGTGACCATTCGCGAGCTGGACAGCGATTGCGCGGCGGCGCAGGAGTCCACCGTGGCGCTCTATACCGGGCTCAATCAGCTCAAAGCGACCTATGTGCACTATGGCCTGTCGCGTCAGCTCGACCGGACCACGGTCGAGAATAAGACGGCGGTCTGGCAGCTCGAGGTTCCCATGAGCGTCACCCCCGACTCGATCCTCTACCCCGCGACGCTGTCGCAATATCCCTTCGCCGATCAGGCGGCTGAGGTCTGCACTTACGTGGTGACCTCGAACGTCGTCATGCAGACGCCGATGATTATCGGCCCGACCCCGGTCGAGGAGCTGGCGGTGATCGACGACAAGGACATTTTCGAGACGGAGGCATGAGCATGGAAATCAATCGCAAATCGGTCCTTTTCTCGGCTGCCGGTGGCAGTCTGGATTTTGTCGCCGGCGATGGCGAGGTGCTGGCCTCGGTGCCGGTGCCGGCCGGGCGCACGTGCGCGGCTGAATATCTCGATCTGGTCCCCGAGGGGGTCAGTATCGAGGTTGGCGCCGGCGTGACGGTGCTGCAGCCCCGGCTGAGCGTCGGTATTCAGCCCTACGGGGGCGGGTCGCATGACAGCGGGGCCAATCCCGATTTTCAGCCGACCTTGGCGAGCCGGATGGAGCGCGAGATGCGCCTCACCATGGCGCGGATGCAGGCGGCGACGGCGCGGGTGGAGGCGCGTGAGCGCGCCCTCGCGCAGGTCGAGCGTATGCCGAAAGCGCCGGTCGAGCGCGAGCCCGAGGTGATCGAGGCGCCGGAGGCGACGGCGCAGGCTGGTGAGTAGCCGGCGCTATGTGAAGCGGATCTGGCGTGTCCCGAGAGATCGGGGCGCGCTGGAATACCTCGCGACACTCATTGTCAAGATGCTGGTCAAGCACGGCTGGCCGGCGTCGTGGCGTCGCGAGCCCTTCACTGATGGTTTCGTCGTGGTCAGCCATGACCACGGCGAGGCCTTGCCGCCCGACTTCCTAGAGGCCGTGCAGATCGCGGCGCGGATCGTCGCGAGGACCTATCGCGTCGAGATTGAGCAGCATGGCTCTTTCGTTGGCCTGCTCTGTGACTATGAGGTCACGGC
>NZ_SAVA01000029.1:0-2058 GCF_004022465.1 Paenirhodobacter huangdaonensis
CCTAGCCCGAGAATTGCGCGCGATAGTCCGAGGGCGTCAGCCCCCGCACCGCGCGGAAGCGGCGCGAGAAATAGGCCGGGTCGTCGAAGGCCAGCCGATAGCCGATCTCGGCCACCGGCAACTGCGTGAAGGCCAGAAGCCGGCTGGCCTCGGTCATCACCGCGCCCTCGATATAGCGCGAGGCGCTCTGGCCGGTCGCGGCCCGGCACAGACGGTTGAGGTGGCCCGGCGTGATCGCGAGGGCGCGGGCGAAATCCGCCGCGCGCCAGCCGGCGGCAAGATGGCGCGCGAGCAGGGCGTCGAACGCGAGCATCCGGCGATGCGCGGCCGAGGGCTCCTGCGCCACGGCCTGCGCGCCGATCTCGGCAACGCTGGCGAGCAGGGCCTGAGCGAGCGCGGCAAGCAATTGTGCACGATATGTGCCATGCGAGGCGAAGGCCTCGGCAAGCTGGAGGCTCAGCCTCCCGAGCGCCTCTCCGCTTTGCCCGACGATCGGCCGGCCAAGGCTTGCGGCGATCTCGGCCGAGCCGGTGCCGATCAGCTGCACGATCGGCGAGGGCACCGAAAGCACCAGCCCCTCGGCGCCGCGCCGGAACGCGAAACCATGCACGGCAAGCCGCGGAATATACAGGAAATCGCCGTCTTTCAGCGCGTGCTCCCGGCCATCGACCCGGGCCAGTGCCGCGCCGCGCCGCATCAGGAAGACCTGCACCATCTCGCGGTGGCGATGCGGCGCGATCGTCCAGTCATGCAGCCGCGCACGGTCGACGATGCGCTCGCAATGCACCACGTCCGGAAAGGCGGAGGTCTCGCCGAAAAGGTTGAAGTCGGGAATGATCCTGCGGTGTTCCATGCATGAATAGTGCCAGCGAATGCCCGGCCTGTCTATTCCGGGAAGCCCCCGCGCCGCCTAGCCTGCAGGCAGGGAGGACATCGAAATGCAGATGGATACGCAGGTCGTCATCATTGGCGGGGGGCCTTCGGGGCTGCTGCTGTCGCAGCTTCTGAACCGCTCGGGGATCGAGACGATCATCCTTGAGCGCTCGAGCCGCGAGCACGTGCTCTCGCGGATCCGGGCGGGGGTGCTCGAATGGGGCACGGTCGAGGTGCTGCGCGAGGCGGGAGTGGGAGCGCGGATGGAGGCCGAGGGCTTCGTGCATGATGGCACCTGGCTCAGCGATGCCGACCGCCTGGTGCATATCGACTTCCACGCGCTCACCGGCAAGCGGGTGATGATCTATGGCCAGACCGAGGTCACGCATGACCTTTACGAGGCGCAGGACGCACTCGGCACCCGGATCATCCACGGCGTCGGGGAGGTGACAATTCACGATCTCGACGGCGCGCAGGCCGCTGTCGACTACACGCTGAACGGCACCCGCCACCGGCTGCGCTGCGCCTATGTCGCGGGCTGCGACGGCTTCCACGGTGTGTCGCGCCGCACCATCCCGGCCGGGAAACGGCGCGAGTTCGAGCGGGTCTATCCCTTTGGCTGGCTCGGCATCCTGTCGAAGACCCCGCCGGTGCAGGACGAGCTGATCTACGCAAGCTCGCCGCACGGTTTCGCGCTCGCCTCGATGCGCAATGCCAATCTCGTGCGCTGTTACGTGCAGGTGCCGCTCACCGACCGGGTCGAGGACTGGCCGGACGAGCGCTTCTGGGCCGAGTTCCGCCGCCGCCTCCCCGCCGAGGCCGCAGCAAGGCTCGTCACCGGGCCGGCGATCGAGAAATCGATCGCGCCGCTGCGCAGCTTCGTCTCCGAGCCGCTGCGCTGGGGCCGGCTGTTCCTCGTGGGCGATGCCGCCCATATCGTGCCGCCGACCGGGGCGAAGGGGCTCAACCTCGCCGTGTCCGACGTCTTCTACCTGCATCAGGCGCTGATCGACGCGCTTAAGCATGGCAAGGAGGCCGGGATCGACGGCTATTCGCAGCGTGCGCTCGCGCGGATCTGGCAGGCGATGCGCTTCTCCTGGCAGATGACGACGATGCTGCACCGTTTCGACGACGAGGACAGCTTTGCCGCACAGATGCGCCGCGCCGCGCTCGACCATCTCGCCC